>CAZTIE010000014.1:0-18274 GCA_964613645.1 uncultured Verrucomicrobiales bacterium | reverse complement strand
TCTGGTTTGGCTGCCCTTGTTGCCCAATACGCGTTTCATCTTGAACCATACATCACTATCGTTTAAAACGACACTATCTGGGACAGCCTCTCTCACTTATAAGATCAATACGCGCATTTCTGCCGTGCCCAATCTTGATAGGGACTCTATGTCTCCTGCTTTATATAGCTTGCGCCGTAAGCGAAGCCACATGTTAAAATGAACCAGGCATCAATACATTTGAAGATAGAAAAGTTTTATCAGCAGCAGGTTTTAAGTGAGGAAATCTGTCGAATCATCATGGCCGCGGGGCTTTTAGAGCCCTGCGGATATTTTATTTTAATGCGTAACAAATAATCATCAAAGATTGACTTATGCAACAAGTGCTTCAGCTTGCTCTATAATTGCACGTGAAGCTTTCTCATCTTGCACAAACATGCCTAATACCTTGAATTCTTCGCGTGATTTCATGTCATAAAGTAGTGTACCAATTGTTGCTTTTGTTGCAGCTAATTTATCATCTTGATGGTTTTCTGCATTTTTTACGGCAGCTGACAGTGCTTCCATCAATTTATACATTTTTGTTTCTTTGCGAGCGCTATCAAGGTCGCTCATTCCCTGAGCAATCTCTCTTTCAAGGTTGGATAAGTGTGCTGTTTCTTCAGTAGTAAGGTGAGATGTTTTAAGTTCGGTAATAACTTGAGCAATCAGAATTGTAATGCCCGCCGCCTCTGGATGATTAGCTACAAGTCTCGTGATATCTAAAGCAGATAGTTCTGGTGGCATAATAGGGTAATTTACAAACGGGATAAAGGTTCCGTCTAAAATTCTAGCGACATCTGATGAAATGTCTTGTGCTGGCTTATCTAGATTTGCTTTTTTCCAAATTTGTGCTTGCAAATTTTTCATTTTATCAGACGCTAAGATCTGGTGTTTCCTTTTAAAGGCTTTCTCATTTAGATCTGCATTAAGAGTATCTAAAAGCTTTCTTGTTTCGTTAATATCATGCGCTAATACCAGAATATTTATTTTTGCAACCGCTTGATGTACATGTACATGTGCATACAGACCACAAGACTTCGCTATGACTAGTGTACGTAGGGCATTGTATTTTAATTGATCCATGCCATCACACAGCGTTTGAATGTGCATAAGTTTTCTTAAGTTCGATTCTGACAGTTGTTTCATTGCAACAAAAAGCGTCGATTCATCAATGTCTGCCTTAGGATCCTGTCTAAACGCCTCTATTCCAGTTAATACTGTGACGATATACTGCGAATAAGCTGAAATGTCTAATGTCATTTCAGTCTCATGTTTTGCATCTTTAATGCCCTGCTCTAAGTCACCCATACACTCTTCATGTGATGCACGTAGTTTTTCTAATGCGCTTAATAATTCAGCTTCCTCCCTAACAAAGCAGGCGTGTACATCCTCTTTTATCCTCTTTAATCTCAGTTTTTCCAGTTCATTTTCTAGTTTCCGTTTTTCAGATATTGATAATTGGGCTTCATAATGATGCTTCATTCTTTCTTCTACAGAGAAACCCGCGTCCTCAGAAAGATCAGCGTCCTCTTTTGCTGCATAAACAGGTATTGATCTGCCGCTACAATCTGATAGATAAACAGGTGTCGATCTGCCGCTACAATCTGATAGATAACCTGAATCCTCATCACTGCCGTGTGCGATTGTTGCCGTTATGAGAATCGCAGAAGACGCCAGTAAGTAAAATTTTAAATTTTTCATATAATCTCCATCAATAAGACATGCAAAAGTACAAGTCCTAATGATAAGAATGAAGGAAGATAGTTAAAATTTTCTTAAAATTATGTACTTTTGATGTGGCTACTCTGACAAATTTTTGTTTGAATTTTTTCTATATTTAATGAAAGTGATCATACCTGCAACAATCACAAATATTGCTAATACAATACGGCCAACATTTTGTGACAGCTGTTTGATAATATCGGCATTTTCCATGATGACTTCCCCAAGATAGTATCCACCAGCACAACTGATAGAAGCCCATATACCGGCGGCCAGTATATTTAAAGGAATAAATTTTTTAAGGGGTATACCAGAAGCACCAATAACAAGGGGGCTGACTGTTCTAATACCATAAATAAAGCGACAGGTTAAAATGAACCAGACATCAATACGTTTTAAAATTGAAAAAGCTTTATCAGCTGCAGGTTTAAATCGTGGGAATTTATCAAATAATCCTGGTCCATAGTGCCTGCCAATAAGATAGCATGACTGTTCTGCAAAAACGGTTGAGAAAAAAGCAACGGCTGCAACCATATAAATATCTAGAAACCCAGCATAGGCAAGTGCACTTGCTGTTAAGACAATAGATTCACCTTCAACCAATGCGCCTAAAAAGACGGCTATATAGCCCCAGTCTTTAATAAATTCGACAATAAAATCCATATCTTATTTCAATATATAAAATAACGTATCTCATATATACCATTTCCTGATTGTAGACAGCAAGAAAACAATACTATTTCTATTTTTATTCACACAATTAGCTTTTATTAACCCGTGTTCTGTCATCTTAAAACTGGAGCAATAAAAGCTTTAGAGAATCTCACCTAGTGGGGAAGTATTAAGTGCGATCCTTTGGCGATAGTTACATAAGGTTCTTTGCATAAAGATGAAAGCATCTGTATACACCAGCAACCCCTTTGACAGTTTATCAAAGTTCACGCCATAATAATAAGTAGGTTTTCTTAAATAAAGTTAAGATAAACGTTAAGGGGTTACAATGATTCATGATATAAAAGCAGAGCTGGTCCATATTAAAAGTGTTCTGGAAAAATGGCCACTCGAACAATACGCAGACAATAGCGGTAAACCAATAGATTCAGACCAAGCCTTTGTTGAAGTAGAGGCTAAATTACGTCGGATTATGGATTCTATTTTAAAACTTCCCAAAGAAGATCGCATTCATTTGAAAGACACAATTGGTGATTTCAAAACCATGATGGAAACGCGACAAAAAGAAGCTGAAATAAAGCTGGAGGACTTACGTGCACAAGCAACACTGAATAAAAGTGCTAAAAGTGCCATGAAAGCTTATGGTTCATCCTTACAAAATAATAAAGAGAATGTATGAACCCGTTATTAAGCTTGCTGATCGTTATTTCCGGCCTCCTTGTCTTTTTAAAACTTTTACAGTGGATTAAAACAAAAACACCTCATTTTGCACAATTTGGGAAAAAGCGGTTAAATCCTTATTTAAATGGTGACGACATACAAATTTTGAATCAATTTGTGTTGGATCCACAGTATAAAATTGTAACGATCATGATCGCTGGTCATAAGCAGACTTTTCTGCTTGGTCCAACACAGGCGATCAAACTAGATGATTCCAAAACAGTGGAGGATGAGAGCGCAAAATTATTCCCCTTAAAATCATACATAGATAAAGATAAAAAATGATAAAAACGCTTATCAACAAAGTATCCGTATTTAAAAGAATGCCTATTATATGGTTGTTTTTATGTTTATTACTTTGCCCATCTATAAGTATCGCAGATTCATTCACACTAGATTTAGGGGAGGCGGGCCCTTCTGGCTCTATGATGGGGCGCGTCATACAAATATTTTTGCTGATAACCATTATCAGTTTAGCCCCGATGATTGTTGTTGTTGTGACATCTTTTACGCGTTTTGTTGTTGTGTTTTCTTTTTTAAGAACGGCAATGGGTACGCAGCAATCGCCACCCAACATGATCTTGGTATCCCTTGCTTTATTCTTGACTATTTTCGTGATGCAGCCCACACTGGAAAAAATTTATACCCAGGCAATAGACCCTTTAATATCAGGAAAAATCGACGAGAAAGAGGCCTTTGAAAAAGCGAGTCCTCCCCTAAAAAGTTTTATGCTGAAAAATGTACGCGAGGATGATTTACGGTTATTCTTAGATATTGCCAACGTTGATAAATTAGAAAACCCTGATGACACACCTTTACATGCTTTGGTACCTGCATTTTTAATTAGCGAACTGCGCCGGTCTTTTGAAATTGGTTTCTTATTATTTATCCCCTTCCTGATTATCGACATGGTCGTTGCCTCCGTCTTAATGGCCATGGGTATGATGATGCTACCGCCCGTTATGATTTCGATGCCTTTTAAAATTATATTTTTCGTGCTTATTGATGGCTGGCATTTGCTATGCGGAAGTTTAATAAAAAGTGTAAGTACATAATATATGACCCTTTATTATTACAAAGCCCAGACTATTGATCAAAAAGTAATTAAAGGTGCTGCCTTTTGTGCGCATTCGCAAGCATTATATGCCAACTTAAAAGATAAGAATCTAAAACTTATTAAAAGCTGGCAGCCAACCATGACGCGCTTTTTATCAACTGTAACTTTAAAAGATTTAAAGGACTGGGTCTATTTTTCTAAAACACTTTTACAAAACAATGTGCCCTTGCTAGAGGTTTTATCCCTTACAGCAGAACAAACAGCGAATCACAAATTAAAGCAAGCTTTGTATCATACATTATATGATGTAGAGCATGGTGTTTCTTTATCAAAAGCGATAGCAAAGCATGAAAAAATATTTACACAGATTACAGTATTAACCCTTGGTACTGCAGAACAAACGGGCCAGTTGGTCGCTGCCCTTGAACAGTTATATGATTATTTTCAGCATCAATTGATCATAAAAGATAAAATTGCTGCCGCTATTCGCTACCCTCTATTTGTTTTTTTATTTTTAATCTTCATGATAGTTGGTTTAAATATTGTTTTTGTGCCAGAGCTTGTCGATTTTTTGCAAATTGCCGGCCATGTGCCTTATTCATTAACGTTGTGGATCTCTATTTTTGATCATATTTATCTTTTAATGCCAACTGTTGTGGTTGTTTTTTTAGCATTAAAAATAAGCAATAACATTTTAAAAAACACATCTGTTTTTAAACAATTTCTTTTTAAACTTCCTTTTGTGCACATGGCGTATGACCTGCAAATTGCAAAGTTTTTGTCCTGTCTTAGTTTGTTATTACAGTCAGGTATTGATTTAAAAGAGGCTTTTAGCAAATCAATAAACAACATGAAGAACGGTACTATAAAAAATGCGCTTTACACGATAGAGCCAACCTTACAAAAAGGGCACTCCCTTAGTTTTGCCTTAGCCAATATTATCTATATTGATAATGTTACGATTCGCTTTGTAAGGCTAGGTGAAAAAGCCGGCGAACAATCAAAACACCTAGGTACGTGCAGCCAAATTTTATTTGACAAATCATACTACAGGATAAATCAACTAACAAACATGTTGCAACCACTATGCCTTTTGTTAATTGGTGGCTTGTTGTTATGGGTTGCGACTACATTAATTACACCGCTATATACACAGTTTTCTGGAGTCGCGAATGGATAAGAAAATGTTAAGAAAAATAACAAAATTTTTTATCAAACTAAAGGCTATGTTTTACAAAGAAGAAGAGTATCTTTTAGTTCAATTAACTCCCCATACGATATCTTTTCAGCATATGAAAGGGAAAAGAATCGTCACATCATCACAGGCTGCATTTTTGCGCATGCAAAAAATATTCAAACAACTTAATGATTTTGATATCCCTATTCAGTTGGTATTAAAGGATTGGGATTTAAAAGTTCGTCAACTTAATTTAAGTAACATGAATTTTTTTGATCGTATCCAAGCAAAGAAAAATTTTATTGCTGGTGAATTTTCAGCGCAAGATA
Source organism: uncultured Verrucomicrobiales bacterium (assembly GCA_964613645.1). Taxonomy (GTDB): domain Bacteria; phylum Pseudomonadota; class Alphaproteobacteria; order Paracaedibacterales; family UBA11393; genus UBA11393. The sequence goes on along the minus strand of CAZTIE010000014.1, from coordinate 12,576 downwards.
CTGTAATTTGCAAAAAATCCTGCACTAAAAAACATGCATACAGCATTATTGGTTTACAACATAATTTTCAGTTAGATCAGGCTTTAAATAACTTGGCATCACTGAATAATGCCATTAAAAAAGTACAATTATTTGAAATTGAAATTTTACATAAAATAGCTCAAACTAATGATCAAAAAGATGTTAAAGAAAGAACACTGTTTGCTTTGTTGGCAGAATCAAATAATCGGTGGCAATTATTAATTGGGCAGAGAGGCGATTTACTTTATAGTCGTTTTTTAGAGCAAACCCCTAGTAAGCATTTCCAAAGCGATCTGATGCAAGATGTCATAGATACCATGCATTACTTGCCGCGCTTAGGGTTTCAAGATAAAGAAACACTTATACTATTTGCAAAAAAGGGCTTGTTTAAAAATGATTCTCAAGTAAAAAAAAGTCCAATTCAGTTAATGCCTATTACAAATATGAATACCTTTCTTACATTAGATGATGTAACGCACACAAAGTTTGCGTCAACATTCAGCTGGTTAAATGATAGCCTTTCTATTCCCAGTTTTTTTTGGCATAGGCTATCATACACTTTGCCAAAATTAAGTGTATTAATCTTACTACCTTTGCTTTTAATGTTAGGCATGGCAGCAACATATTTAAGTATTAATACCGCTATTTATTTGAAAAAAGTTGAAACCATTAATAAAAAATCACATAACTTTCTATCCCTTAACCCTGATATGAATTCTTATTTACAAAGCATTAAATACTTTAATTTTTTCAAAATTCATTATCAAAAAAGCCCGATATTAATATTAAAAAATATTACAAAATTAACTGGCTCTTCTATGAATTTGCAGACTATCCACTGGATGAAACGAGACAATAATTTTGTTTTAGATTGTACTTTTATTTGCAAGAACAATATTACACAAAAAAATCTTAATACCATGCAAAAAAAAATAACACATAGATCGCCTCAAAAAATTCAGCACCTGTCATTTTATCCATCAGATGCACAAGGTACTAAAATTGTTTCCTTAAATATCAGTGGTGCACAATAATGAAAAAATCAATAGAACCCTTATATGCTATGGCGTCCCAAATATGGGTACAGTGTAAAGCACATAAAACATCTGTAATCTTGTTGTTGTCTTTAAGCATGACGATTATCTGGTTGAAGGATGCAATCAGCGATAATGAGGAGGCAATATCCTTGTTTCAACAAAAAAAACAGGAATTTGATTTCACAAAAAAAAACTTAACACTTTTACAACAAAGTACAAAAAACAATCAAAGCAATATTCTTTTCGCAATATTTAAACGTAAAAAATTTGATCAAGATATACATGAAAACATGCTGCAACAAACGTTACAAAAACTGAGCAAAAAAATGGCTGTACGATTAAGAAAAATAAGAGTGACACCAGATGAACTGTGGGATAAAGATCTTAACGTGTTTATAAAACAAATTACCTTTTCTGCACATGCAAAAAATAACGTAAAGTTCTATCAATTTGTGCACATGTTACAACAAAATCTACCTGGTCTTGTGATATTCAAAGATGTGACGTTTCAAAAGAACTCTCATAACGCAGAACATGCTTACGGGCAAGTGACTTTTCTATGGGCACGAAAAAAAAACTCATTATATTAAAAAGCCAATTAAATACAACATTGCCCCCCTTGTCAAAGATTAAGTAAATCTGTTCTAATAGAAACTAGATATTGTTGCAGGAGGCGCATAATGATTGAGCATACGATGACTTTTAAACCCGACACCATTTATGATAACTTAAAGTCGGCACATGACGTTGCAAAGTTGTTTAAAAAAACACGCTCCGATTTAGGCATAACAGTTGAAAAAGCTGCAGATGAAACTAAAATTCGCAAGGTTTGGTTGAACTCCATAGAAACTGGAGATTTTGACAAATTACCAGGTACCGTTTACGCCATTGGTTTTTCCAGAACGTATGCAACATATTTAGGGCTAGCACCAGATATAATAGTCAAAACACTGCAAACGTCCGCTGATTTTTTTCAGCCACATCAAGACGTCTTAACTTTATCGCAAGATGAAGATGAAAAAATTTTAACGCCTAAAGTAACAGTGGTTGCTTCCTTAATACTAGTATGTTCTATTATTATTGCTTTTACATATTTCATGAAAAAAGATATGCTAATTGAAGATAATAAAACGAATGATACTATATTGCCGTCACAAGCCACTGAACTTGATGATGATTTAACAGATTAGGATTTTGAAAAATCGTCATGTTTAAGGTGCCAAATCTTATCAATATTATTTTTATAGTTGTTGTATCTATCATTATTTCAAGTTGTTCGTCATCTGGTCCACCTGTTCAAGGTGTGTGCAAATCCTGCAACCCCTATTACGTGCGTGATTCATGGCATTATCCGCAAAAACATTATGGCTATGATGAAGTTGGTCTTGCTTCTTGGTATGGACCAGGGTTCCACGGCAAACCAAAACCACATGGTGAAATTTATAACCAATTCGAAATGACAGCTGCACATAAAACACTTCCAATACCGACCATTGCTTTGGTAGAAAATTTACAAACGGGTGCAAAGACTAAAGTTTTAATTGATGACCGCGGGCCATTTGTTTATGAAGGTAGAATCATTGATTTATCTGTAGCGGCAGCTAAAGAAATTGGAACCTACAAAAAAGGCACAGGAAAAGTTCGTGTTACAGCGCTGCACAAAGAAAGTGATCGTTTCGCGCGCCACCTTGCCCAGTATAAACGAGCAAAATGTCCTAATGGCAGGCGTTGGGTTAAAATCTTTCAAGATGATATCGCTGGTCACCATTCAGATTTAAAGTCTAGTATTTATCATACTGAAATGCATACACCGCTTCGCGAGCCACGCAAAAAAATATATCACCAAACAGTTTATAAAAAATCTGTGCAATCCTATTTAAAAGAACCATCATTAGAAGAGACATTAGATGAAGTGCAACTCATCCCAACACATGCACCTAGGGCGCAGAAAAAAGTACAAAAAGCTAAAGAATTTCAAGTTGTCACTGTTAATCAAATAGAAGAAGATCCGCTTGATTATGTGGACACTGATTATAAAATAAAAACTGTGTCAGAATCAATTTTTCATAAAAAAGATGTACAAAAACCATCGGCTCTCAAATCAGTAAAAAAACTAATATTGAAAAAAAAGAGTTCTGTAAAAAGGTCGTCCCGCGCTATAGTTAAGAAAATAAGTCATCAAAAAAGATAACGTACATGCAGTTCATTCATCTTCGGGTTCACTCTGCTTATTCGCTTGCTGAAGGTGCTGTAAAAGTTAAGGCGCTACCAAAGCTTTGTGCAGATAACAACATGCCTGCAATTGGCATTACAGATACAAATAATTTATTTGGCGCCTTAGAAATTGCTTCATGTTGTGCAAATGCTGGTGTTCAAGCCATCATGGGCATCCAAATTGATTTAAATACTCATGACATAACAGCCCCTCTTGTGATATTAGCACAAAGTGAAAAGGGTTACCGTAATCTTTTAAAACTAGCCAGCCACTTATACGCGGTTGATAAAACATATGAAAATCGATTTATTACTTCCAATGAATTACAGATTTATCATGAAGATTTAATTTGTTTAACGGGCGGGCATAAAGGGCCTGTTGGGCAGCTTATTTTAAATAATAAATTGGGTGAAGCAAAACAGCTTATAGCTGATTTAAAAGAAATTTTTAAAGATAAACTGTATATCGAATTACAGCGTCATGGTTTAACTGACCAACAGAAAACAGAACCTGTATTTTTAGAATATGCAGATATTTTTAATATTCCCCTGGTCGCAACAAATGATGTGTTTTTTGAGGATAAAAAAATGCACGAGGCGCATGATGCCTTGTTATGTATTGCAGAGGGTCGTTACGTTGTTGATGCTGATAGACGCAAAGCAACACCAGGGCACTATTTTAAATCTCAAGAAGAGATGATCGCCTTATTTGACGATATTCCCGAAGCAATTATCAATACTGTGCAAATTGCAAAACGTGTACATTTTACAGCAAAGGGGCATCCGCCAATTTTGCCCCGATTTGATACAGATGGCGGCAGAACAGAGGAAGAAGAATTAAGATTTTGTTCCCTTGAAGGGTTAGAAAAACGGTTAATAGACGAAGTGTATCCCTTGCATGCAGAAAGCAAACATGCACAGTTAAAGGAAGACTATTTAAAGCGCTTAGATTATGAGCTGGGTATTATTAACAAGATGGGTTTCCCTGGGTACTTTTTGATTGTTGCCGATTTTATTAAGTGGGCAAAAAAACAAGATATTCCTGTAGGGCCAGGTCGTGGTTCTGGGGCAGGTTCTTTAGTTGCTTGGGCAATGACGATTACCGACATGGACCCTATCCGTTTTGGTCTTATTTTTGAACGATTCTTAAATCCTGAACGTGTATCCATGCCCGATTTTGATGTGGATTTTTGTCAGGACCGGCGCGATGAAGTTATTAAATATGTATCTAAAAAATACGGCCTAGATCAGGTTGCACACATTATTACTTTTGGTAAATTACAGGCGCGCGCGGTGCTGCGCGATGTTGGGCGTGTTCTACAGATCCCTTACGGACAAGTGGGTAAAATTTGTGATTTAGTTCCAAATAATCCAGCAAGCCCTGTAACATTAGCAGAGGCTGTTGAGGGTGAACCCCTACTGCAAGAAGCTATTAGAGAAGACGAAAATGTCGCACGACTTGTTGATATCGGAAAACAGTTAGAAGGTTTGTACCGCCATGCATCAACGCACGCAGCGGGTGTTGTGATTGGTGATCGAAGATTAGACGAACTGGTCCCCATTTACCGTGATGACAAGTCAGAACTTTCAGTTACCCAGTTTAACATGAAATATGTTGAAAATGCGGGCCTTGTTAAATTTGACTTTTTAGGCTTAAAAACTTTAACGGTTATTGAATTCGCATCCAAAATGGTACGAGATCATAAACCCTATAAGAACCCAAATTTTAAAATTCAGACTGTTCCTTTGGATGATAAAAAAACATTTGAACTTTTATGCCGCGTAGAAACGATCGGTATTTTCCAGCTTGAAAGTTCGGGCATGAAAGATATTATCAAAAAGTTAAAACCAGATCAGTTTGAAAACCTAATCGCTTTGGTGGCACTTTACAGGCCGGGGCCGATGGATGATATTCCCCGTTACTTGGCTTGTAAAAACGGAGAGTCAGAAGTTTATTATCTGCACCCTAAACTAGAGCCTATTCTTTCCCCAACTTTTGGTGTGATGGTTTACCAGGAACAGGTTATGCATATTGCACAGGTTCTTGGTGGATATTCCCTTGGGGCTGCGGATTTATTGCGCCGTGCGATGGGTAAAAAAATTAAATCTGAAATGGACGCGCAGCGTGCCCTGTTTACAGAAGGTGCCATTAAGAATGGTGTTAGAGATAAAGTCGCACGCCAAATATTTGATCAAATGGCAAAATTCGCAGGGTACGGATTTAACAAATCACACTCCGCACCTTACGGATTGCTAGCTTACCAAACGGCTTATTTAAAAGCGAATTACCCCTTAGAATTTTTTGCAGCATCCATGACATATGATATGCAAAATACCGATAAATTAAATATTTTCAGGCAAGATATTGTCAAATGTGGCTATAAAATTTTGCCCCCTGATGTGAACCACAGTCATGCACATTTCACTGTCGATCACAAAGAACAAGGTGTGCGTTACGCCCTTACCGCCATTAAAAATGCTGGGGAACAAATCGTTGAAGTTCTGGTGCAAGAGCGCATTAAAAATGGTTTGTTTAAATCGATTGATGATTTTGTAACACGCGTAGATGTTAAAGTTCTAAACAAGCGTTTGCTTGAAAATTTAATCACAGCCGGTGCCTTTGATTCTATTCACAGTAACAGGCGTCAGCTTTTTGATTCTATTGATATGATTATTAAGCAAGGTCAATTAGCTGCAAAAGAAAAAGCATCTAAACAAGCCAGTTTATTTACAGCCCCTAAAAGCCAGGCAGGAACAGATATTAACTTAGTTCAATGCTGCGATTTTTCACCTGTTGATAAATTAGCAAAAGAATTTAATGCTCTTGGTTTTTATTTAACGGCCCATCCCTTAGATATGTATAAAACGGTTTTACCAAAACTGAATGTCACCAATGCAAAAGATTTAAATGCTGTTGCAACAGAAAAAGCAACACTTGTTAACCTGGCGGGTGTCTTGTTAACAAAACAAGAAAAAACATCAAAATCGGGTAAGAAATTCGCTTTTGTTCAGTTTTCTGATGCAAGCGATACATTTGAATGTGTACTGTTTTCAGAAACCCTTAATAATATTAGGGAAAATCTTATTGAAGGGCGCGCCTTTTATATGGAAGCATCCCTTAAAAAGGATGTTGAAAATGATACGTTTCGTATCGCTATCAACATGATACAGCCGCTTGATACGATGACGGGTAAGGGTGATCTTATTTTGGGTATTTCGCATGATTATACGCGTATTCAAGATTTAATTGAGGCAATCAAAAAAACACCGCAAGGTGACTGTGCTATCACAATAAAAGTAAATCACCCAACCTTACCGCAAGTGGTTATTAAGCTACCTAAACTTGCTAACTTAGATTTTAAAGACCGAGAAAGACTCCTCAGTATGGTGGTCATGTAAAAAAAGCACATAAAGAAACCATCCCTTATGTGCTTTGACGGCTCTATGTACGAGAAATACCTATCTGTTCTAGTATTTCATCGAGAACGGATACCATTTTTCTTTTAATACACCGCTTAACAAATCCTTTCTTCGAATTGTTGCACGTAAAGCAAAATAGTCTTGATATTCCTCGAATGACATTTTTACAGCGGTTATTGTGGTTTTAGCAAGTGTGTGTGACTCTATTTCATGGGTTAATTTAGGTAGATTGTCAAGTGTGTGAATCTTTATACTGTCAGGTATCAGTGTTGTTGCTAATAGTGCCTTAATCATCTGTATTCTGCCCTTATAATTATCGAATTTGTCTTCAGTATTAATTTTTGCCAGAACCTTAACTCTCCTTTCCTCTAACGTCGCAATGCTTGCATTTACGACTTCAGAAAGAAAGGGTGAATTATCAGAAAAATCAATAACTAATTGGATGCATTTGTCCTTCTTAAACAAAGTACCCCAAATAGGTGCAGGAATTTGTGCTAATTGGCACGTATCTTGGCAAGAAGATGAGAGAAAACGTCCAAGGTTTTGTCCCAATGCTGTTATTTCATCTTGCAAGGAATCAACACGTAAATACTGCAAAAGTGAAAAGAATTCTTGATTGTTCACAAGAAGACTTGCCTCCTGGTCGGTGTAATATTTTAATTGAAATAATGCGGGTCTTGGTGTGTTAACGCCACTTTGCATGTGTGTTAAATACGCAACTAATTGTTTAAAGAGTACAGGATTAATGTTGTCATCTAATATAATTTTGTCGTCAACATAGCATCTTTCGAATGCATTAGGTTATACATCAAGGGTATTTGCACTAATACAGATTTTCGAATACTTAAGGGAGATCCGTCACACAAAACAACACCTTGCATTTCCATTGCATCAAGACGACCTTGTATAGCTTGTTTTGCTTCACTCAATGTGGCAGAAAATGTTAATCGTGCAGATTCTTCTTCTGCAAAAAGCTCTTTTACCCTGCTTAAATAATCATGAGGACAAGATAATACAGCATGATCAGCGTATAGAAACTTAACGATACTTTTAAAATTTTCTTCTGCCTCTAATTGCAGTTGAGAACGAGCTTCAAATTCACTTGAATAATAATCATTACGCTGCCTTTGAATTGTTTCAGGTAACATATTGGCTGCAGCTTTTATAGCTTCTGCCTCTGCCTCTGTTTCAGCTTGCGTTGCGGCCAAAGTTTGCGATGCAAATAAAGCATTAAATGCATCTTGAAAATTTAATGGTGCCTCTGAAGCCATAGACAGTGAAGGTATTGAACAGAGTAAATAACGTAGTTTCATAAAAATTCTCCTAACTGAAACATAAAGTATTGCATGAGCCTTATTATAAGGGTATATTTTTTAATTACAAGTAAAAATACAAAAAAACATAGATAATACCAACCGTTTCCCCTCAATATCCTATTTATGTTAAAGTCTAAGTAAAAGAAAATATAAAGATGATCAAATGAAATTAAATTCTCCACGGGGCACGCGTGATATTTTAGGCCAGGAAGCCAAACTAAAAGCACACATTTTAAAGTGCTTTTATGAACTTGCGCAAAATTATAACTTTCATAAAATTGAGACCCCAATTTTTGAACATACCTGTGTTTTTAAACGAACCCTTGGTGAAGCATCAGACATTGTTGGCAAAGAAATGTATACCTTTAATGATAAGGGAAGCGATTCTCTAACGCTTAGGCCAGAGGGCACTGCCCCCATAGTGCGGGCTTTAATATCCAATGGATTAACGCAAAGCTTACCGCAAAAATTCTGTTATGATGAACCGATGTTTCGCTATGAACGCCCCCAAAAAGGCAGATATCGTCAGTTTTTTCAAGCCGGCATAGAGTATATTGGGTCTAATAGTCCTTTAGCAGACGTTGAATCTATCGCTATGGCTCATGAATTATTAAACAAGCTAGGTATTAAAAATACGACCTTATATATAAATACACTGGGCGATGTTGAAAGCCGTCAAGCTTATCGTAAAGCCTTGGTTAATTATTTTACCCCAATTAAAAATAAGTTATCCCTTGATAGCCAGTTTAGATTGCAAAATAATCCATTGCGTATACTAGATTCTAAAGACCCTGAAGATAAATTATTATGTGTGGACGCGCCGCAATATCCGCATTCCCTTAATCAAGCATCAAAAGAGTTTTTTAGTGCCGTTTTAAAAGGGCTAGATGCTTTAGATATCCCCTACACAATTCAAAGAACGCTAGTTCGTGGTCTTGATTATTACTGCCACACAGCTTTTGAATTTAAAACCGATCAACTTGGCGCGCAAGATGCTGTTATTGCCGGCGGCAGATATGATCACCTTGTAAAACAGATGGGTGGCCCTGATGTTCCTGCTATTGGCTGCGGTATCGGCATAGATCGTTTATGCCTGTTGATGGAAGAAACTAAAATTGAAACGGCACCTATCATTGGCTTGTTACCTGTTGGTGAAGATGAATTTTTAACAGCTTTAAAAATGGCGGATGCTTTCAGAAAAAAAGGTATCAATATTGAATTTCCTTTAAACGGAAATATGGGGAAACGCTTTAAACAGCTGGATAAAGCGCAATGCTCACATGCTGTTATTTTTGGCGCAGATGAGCTAGCCGTTGAAAGTGTAACCGTTAAAAATTTAAAAAGTGCAGATGATGAAAATAAGGAAGAAACCGTTAAACTGTATGATTTAGAACGCCATTTAAAAAATCTTAGTGGACTGTAATATATGGCTGAATATCATTTTAATAAAGTGCTTCCGTACCCCTTAGAAGTACTTTTTAACATTATTAAAGATGTCGATCAGTATTGTGAATTTTTACCTGGTATTGAAGCATCAGAAACATATGACCATGAGGCATCTCACTTTACAGGTAAGCTAACAATTGCCTATAAGGCGCTAAAGCAAACCTATCAATCACGCGTTATATTCAAACAAGACGCGCACTGTGCTTATGTCCGATCAACGGCAATAGATGGCCCTTTTCATCATTTGAAATCTTATTGGGATTTAAACAGTATTGGGGGTGATCAGCAATCTTGTGAAGTGAATTTAACATTAAATTTTGACTTTAACAGCATCTTAATTAAAAAGCTTTTAACCCCATATTTGGATAAAGGCGCACACAGCATGATAGATGCTTTTGAACAACGTGCCTTTGAATTAACACAAAGAAGCCAAAAATGCGTATAAATAAAACAGCCTACATTCTGCTTGCCCTGACCACGATGTTGTGGGCAGATATACAAAAAAATTATACGGTACAAATGGCGATCAAAAAAAATGTTGTCAAAAAAGATGATACTCATTATTCCTATGATTTTTGCAGCTTATTTAGCAATGTGACCGGCCTTAAAACCGCTATAGATATTTTTCATGATCGCTATAAGGATCAAAAAATCACTGGATATATTGCCTTAACAAAAAATAGTTTTGCTATTGCAACAGCCCTTGGGTACATGCACAGTATGCCAGTTTACTTGGCAGATAGCATGCCAAGTTTAGTACCAGGTGGGTATTACGTCATAATAACCGACGTTATCAAAACAGGTACTAAAATTCAAAAAACGATAGAGTCTGTTGAGCAACAAAAGTGCCACATTGTAGAGGTCGCTTGCCTTACAGAAATTCCTCAATTAAATGGTCGTGGTCAAATTAAAGCACAAATCTTTAGTATTTTTATTGAACGCTTTAGGTATATAGAGAAACCAATATAAAATAAGATGTCATATATACGTACTAAATAAATCATTTATAGAGGATGGTTCTTTTCCTCGTATTGATTTTGTCTGTGATCATTTTTGCTCCATAGTGCTTCTCTCTGTGTTTTCGGGATGGAAATATTGACTTGTGTACAATCTGAGACTCTACAATAAAGTATTCACTTTTTTCGCATCGGTAAATCTTGATAGAGAGTGCGTTAACGTGTATGATCAAGACAGCATCCTTATTGTTTTATAGTATGATTAAATTATTTCTACCAGTATTGTGTATCTTTTTGGCTAGTTGTGAAGCTGTTATAGATAATCGTGGTTATAATAGCGACAATATGAATGTATCAAAAATTAAAACAGGAAAAACTACTGCTGATGATGTGCAGAATTTATTAGGTTCACCAACAACAGTTTCTGATTTCGTGCGTCCTGGTAAAAAGTGGATAGCATGGCTTTATATTACAAAAAAAACGGCAACAACGTCATTTTTTAAGCCAAAAGTATTGTCACAGAAAACTGTAACCGTTATTTTTGATGAACATAAAATTGTACGAGACATTAAAGAAAGCTCTAGTGAAAATGTCGCAGAACTAGAGCCTAATTGTGATCAGACAGCTATTTCGAGTTATGAAGAAAGTCTCGGTAAAAGTGTGTTTGGCAGTTTTGGTCGCCAATTAAATAGTTCCCCAAAGAAAAAAGCCTAACTTTTTCATATGGCTTCTTCCTTAGAAATCAAGAATGTAAGAAAAAGCTATGGCTGCGATGATACACTTATTTCTGTTTTGCAAGATGTGAATCTATCTATAAATCCAGGTGAAATTGTTGCTTTAATGGCGCCAAGTGGTGCGGGAAAGTCAACGCTGTTGCATATTGTAGGTTTATTGGATAAACCTACATCTGGTGAAATTGTTATTAATGGGCAAAGTACTCAAGATTTATCTAGCGACAAGTTGGCCTATATTCGGGCACAATCTTTAGGGTTTGTGTATCAGTTTCACCACTTGTTGCCAGAATTTAATAGTATTGAGAATATTGTTCTGCCGCAACTTTTGTTAAATGTTCCTGAAAATAAAGCGATACAGAAGGCACGTGAAACACTCGCTCATTTCGGGTTAGAAAAACGGGCCTTACATCGCCCTAATCAGTTGTCTGGTGGCGAACAACAGCGTGTTGCTATTGCACGGGCGCTTGCAAATAACCCGCAAATACTTTTAGCAGACGAGCCCACAGGAAACCTGGATTTACAGACTGGAGATCTGGTTTTTAACGAGTTACTTTCCCTTGTTAAAAATACAGGTTTATCCTGTTTAATTGCTACTCATAATGAAGCGCTGGCAAAACGCATGGATAAAATTCTGACCATTAAAGATGGGAAACTACAGCTAGTGTGAACTCTCACATATAGAAGATTTTGTTCGGCAGGGTCATGAAAGCTGAGATTGTCTAACCATTTTGTTAACATATTTTGAAAACAATCACTGTTTCAAAGACCGTACAAACCAAAACTGAAGTCACCATCTTCTACGTCACGTTCTAAACCAAAATATAAAGTTATAAATTGGACAGAGAGACCTTTGCATAACTCTTAAATGAACGTAATAAATTTGTTGATTCGTATCATTTGCTATAATGAAGCATACATTATGTAAGAATGCGCGGCTCTTATGACAAGACAAAATATTGGTGCGCCATGAAGCGCTTTGTTGCTAGCTGATGAAAAAAGTCCTGTTTGGGAAGGAGGGACCCCACCCCACTCCATATCGAGTCTTGGGTTTTTAGGGGTAACAATAGGGATTAAGCGTAGACAGAGAGGTGTTATAGCCAAATGCTGATAAAATGAGATATTAAGTAAATTTACTAAACAGGTCGTTTATAGAACATCTTTCTTTTCTTCGTATTGATTTTACTTGAGCCCATTTTTTTTCAATAGGGTTTAGATCTGGTGAGTATGGAGGTAGATATTCTAAAATATGGCCGGTCTTCATAATCTTTTCTTGCATAGCTAATCCTTTATGAACCGAAGGTCAGCGAAGCTAAAGCTTGCATTATCCATAACAATGACACTATTTTGTGGTAGTTTTGGTAATAAATCTTGTTCAATCCGCCACATTCAAGTTTGAAGTGCAACACGGTTGATATTTTTATTAAATGCCTGG
>CAZTIE010000013.1:0-18909 GCA_964613645.1 uncultured Verrucomicrobiales bacterium | reverse complement strand
AAACTCTTTTTTATTTCATTATATAACAGGTTGTTTATTTTTGGAATGACTATACGTGAGTAAAAAATTATCACGAGCAATTTCAAGACAGTGAAAATCTTGAGTTGCCCATATATCTACATAATTTGGATCTTTATAACGTTCAATTAATGTATTGATTATCTCTTCACGACTATAGCGTCGCCCAGAAGCCCCAACTTCCCAAAAATTTTGATCTGTCATATTTACAAAATCTTGTTCAGTTGTGCCAAATTCTGGATGGTGGAATATAGGCTCACGCTTTTTTAAATCTTCTAGGATAGCCAGTGTATTACAATCTGTCACCAAATTAAGACTCCACTTACTGATATCCATAGAATCAACCAAGGCCGATCATATTTAAAAAGCGCTCAACAAGCTTATAACGGCTGACATCGCTTAACAGGGCATACCCCATAAGGCCCATTACAAGTGTTGCACCAATGCGGTAAAACCAAAGCTGCACAGTCTCTGAAATTGGGCGACGAATAATAAGTTCAACCGCATTCATTAAGATATGTCCACCATCAAGAACAGGAACCGGGAATAAGTTGATCACACCCAATTGAATGGATATCCATGCCATTAGCTGTAAGAACGGCCAAATACCATCTGATGCAGCTTGTGAAAACGCATCACCAATACTTAAAATACCGCCTAATTGACCACCTTTCATGCCACCAGTAATTAAAACACAAAATCCAACGATCGTATCAACAATAAATCTGTAAGTGATATAAAATGACTGCTTGACAGCATCCATAAAGCTAAGAGGATGATATTGAATAGTCGCGTCACTGTTGATTGGTGATATCCCTAATGTTTTAACGGGTGTTTTTTCTTTTGTCACATCATCAATACGAAACAAATCAACATTAACAGTCTGTTCTTTACCATCACGCTCTACAAGAACAGCAATCGAATTTCCAGCATTGTCGCTTAGTGGTTTTTTAATATCAAGAAAGGTTTTAATTTCAGTCGCATTCATTTTTAATATTTTATCATTAAGCTGCAGCTTTGAACGCTCTGCCACAGAATTTTCAAATATTTTACCAATCACAGGCTGAATAACAGGTTCACCCTTAAAATTAAAAATAACAAAAAATACTAAAATAGAAAAAATGAAGTTTGCAAGAGGACCGGCTGCGGCCACTGCAATACGTTGCAAAGGTGTTTTACCTTGTAGTGTCAGCACTTTTTCATCTTCTTCAAGTGAGGATGATTCTGAGGGCTGGCTGGCTGCATTTTCATCACCATGCATTTTAACGTAACCACCAAGGGGAATTAAACTAAACTGCCAACGTGTTCCATGACTATCTGTCCATCCAAAAATTTCATGTCCAAAACCAATGGAAAAAATATCAACTTTTACACCATTTCGGCGTGCGACCCAAAAATGTCCATACTCATGAACAAAAACAATAATCGATAACGCCACGATAAATGGTAAAATTTGATGAATAATATAGTCCATAGTTTAAATTTCCTTATGTATTTGTTTCGTCTAAAAGCTTAGAACGGTGGTTCCACGTGAGGGCGAAAAAGAATGCGCCAATTAATGTTGAAATACTCATTACCATAAAAGTATAATCCCATCCGCAATAATCAACAAGTGCCCCAAAACCAGCACCCGCAACTGCCGTTCCAATATATCCAATTGTTCCAGTTAAACCAGATGCCACACCAGCAGTCCGTTTAGATGAGAAATCAACCGCAGCAACACCAACAAGTATTTGCGGACCTGAGATCATAAAACCAATGCCAACCATGCCAATTAAGTGCGCCCAGGTAGATCCAATCGGTGATAACCATAAAAATGTAATAGCAGCACTAATACCCAACATAAAAAAGAAACCAGCGCGACCACGGTAACCTTTGAAGAATTTATCAGATAAAATACCCGCTAAAATACCGCCAAAAATACCAGCTATATCATAAGCAGCCGTTAAACTGGTCGCCTGATAAATTGTGCTGCCTTTCATTTCACGCAGCATTGTTGGGCCCCACGTAAAAATGCTCATCCTTGTTACATAAACAAAGAAGTTAGCAACACATATATACCAAACCAACTTATTACGTAAAACTTTTTTCGTTAACACTTCCCATGATGACATATCAGCATCATCTGTATTTGTTTCTAGCCCATGATGTTCTTCCATTGATGGTAAGCCAATGGACTCAGGTGTGTCACGCATCGCAAACAATAAAAAAACAGACATACACATGCTAAAAATTGCAGGCACAAAAAATACATAACGCCAACCAGCGTGCATCAGTAAATATCCACCAACGATTAAAATAATAGCCCCACCAATTTGTTGTGATGAATTCCAAACAGCCCATTTTGTACCCAATTCTTTTGGACTAAACCAGTGTGTTAAAAGACGCGCGCATGAAGGCCAACCAAGAGATTGAAAACACATATTAACAATCCATGCGATCATAAAGTGTGACAAATTATCACAAAAGCCAAAATAAAAGCTAGTAACACCCGACATAAACAGGCCAAAGGTCATCAAATAACGCGCACTCATACGGTCGCCGATCATACCGGCAGCAGCTTTACACAAACCATAAAGCAGTGCACCAGCAGACCAAATAGCGCCAATTTGGGTTTTACTATACCCAAGATCTTGTTCAATCGCCGGGATTGCTAAAGAAAAATTCTGCCTAATTAAATAAAAAGAGGCATAACCCGCTATCATGCATAACATGATACGCATGCGCCAATATTGAAACGTTTTACCGTGTGCGCACAATTGTTCTTTTTGGTCACCCTTATATTGGTTTAGATCCAATTCAGTATCCAGCAAAGCAAATTGTTTCAACGGCTTCCCCCTAATAGAGTATTAATATTTTGTCCATAAAAGCATATCAAAAATTGACACATGGAACAAATCATACTATAAACACTATAGCGTGAAAATGCAAGTTTTTAACAAAATAGAATGATATATCAAAACAATCAAAAGACCTTAGGTTTATACATACATTGGCCATTTTGTATTTCTAAATGCCCCTACTGCGACTTTAACAGCCACGTACACCGCTCTATTAATGAAAAAGAATGGTTAGATGCACTTGTAAAAACATTGATTTACTATCATAAATTCACAGAACGCCATAATTTATCCAGTATTTTTTTTGGTGGTGGCACACCGTCACTTATGCACCCCAGCACTGTTGAACGCGTTATAAAAAAAGCTTGCAGTTTATGGAATAAAGACCCAGAGGATTTAGAAATCACCTTGGAAGCCAACCCAAATTCTGTAGAAGTGAATAATTTTAAGCACCTAAAACAAGCAGGTGTAAACCGTGTTTCTGTTGGTGTACAATCATTTAATACAGAAAATCTGAAATTTTTAGGGCGCAATCATTCACCGGCTGAGGCTATAAAAGCCATTGAAACAGGTATAGATACATTTGATAATTTTTCTTTTGATTTAATTTACGCCCTTCCCCATCAAACGATTCCTGAATGGGAAGCTGAATTAAAATCGGCAATGAAATTTGGCACAAAGCATCTATCCCTTTATCAACTTACCATTGAACCCAATACCGCTTTTTACAAACAGTATACACGAGGTGACTGGCAACTACCATCACACGACAATTCAAATGATATGTACGATTTAACGGGTGAAATTTTATCAATAAAAGGCCTAAAACCTTATGAAATTTCAAATTACGCTATACCAGGGTTTGAATCACGGCATAACTTAACCTATTGGCGCTACAACGATTTTATTGGTGTAGGACCAGGTGCCCATGGACGAATAAAAATAGATGGCACCACTCATGCCTTTAAGCAATACAGTTCTCCGGCTAAATGGCTGAATTCTGTTCAAAATGATAACAACCCAGGATGTGAAGAAGATATAAGACTCACAGAAAAAACAGTTTTTGAAGAGCGCCTCATGATGGGTATGCGCCTAAAAGAAGAATTAACAATTGCCAACCATAATATAAAACTTATTAATACTAGTACTTTGGCAGACTTTAATAAAATGCGATTAATCGAAAATTTAAAAGAATATAACAACCAAATTTCTTTTAACATGACGAATAAAGGCCGCCTTGTTGCCAATTCAATATTAGGCAAGTTACTAAAATAACATTCCTATTTTTCAACCTTACGGACCAATGCCAATAGCAAAATACCAGCTATTATAGAAAAGAAAAGCCCTCCGTAAAAAGGGGCTGATGCACTTTGATAATGATACGATGAATAGCCAGCCAGTAGATTGGCAATTAAAATAGATACGCCTGTTGTAAAGTAGTAAATAGAAAAAGCACTACCGCGCAGATGAGCACAGGTATTTTCTGCAATAAGGGTAGACATCAAGCTTTGCGTTATCCCCATATACATACCGGCCATCAGGTAGCCTAACAAAACTAAACTTGGTGAGCTTGCAGAAATCATCACAGTATTGGCAAGCATTAAAACAATAATACCAGTCATCAATAATTTTTTTCGGTGCATACGATCAGCCAACCACCCAATAGGAAGCGACATAAAAGCGTGCATCAATTCATACCCCATCATAAGCAAGGGGAGAACGGCTATACTCATCCCTATTTCACGTGCTTTTAAGGATAAAAATGAATCACTAAAACGGGTTAACATTAAAACTGATGAAACCATGATAATATGCCAAAAAGATTGTGGTAATCTTTTAAGATCCTGCCAGTGCCATTCAAAATTACTGGCTTTTCCGTAGATATGTGTTGGCGCATCACGCACAAAAAATACAACAATAATAAGCGCAAAAGAGACAGGAATTAAAGAACACCAAAAAACCAACCGATAATCGTGACAACACTCCAGTAAAATGGCTGCAATTAAACTGCCAACGACAGACCCCATAATATAGAAAAATTGTCGCAACCCATAACTCATCCCGTGATTTTCTTTTGGGTATAAATCAGCAATCAAAGCATCCACCGGGGCAGATCGAACACCTTTTGCAAGGCGGTCCATAGAACGTGCAATAAAAATACTAAATCCATTTGTTGCAAGCGCGAATAATGATTTCAAAATAAGGGATGTCGCCGTACCAATAACGAGTAAAATACGGCGCTGCTTTATATAATCACTTAAAACGCCTGATAATATTTTAGCACCAAAAGCAAGAGAGACAGCGATTCCTTCAATCCAGCCAAGCTCTAGTGGCGTTATCCCTAATTCTTCTGTCATAAAAACAGGAAGAATAGAAAAAACCATTAAAGATGACACGCTCCAAAAAAAGCACATAGTTGCAATTGCTATTAAAGAACGCTTTTTTAAGGCCGTTTTCAGTTCACTGGTGAAATTCATTTACTGTTGTTATTCCAAAAGAAATTAATGCTCTTCAACTTTGTCAGCTCTAATCATTTTTGATTATAACCGTTTAATGACTCCACAGTTGTTTTTTATACATGGAATTTATCTGACAGACCTTAGAAAAACAACAAACCATGACGTACACATAGCTTATCAGCTTACGAAAAGCATGTATACTAAAGCAAATTATAAGTTTAAGTGAAATGTCAGACTCTAACAATTCTGCAGGATCCTATAGCGGGCTGAAGCGTTAGCTTCAAACATACACCATTTTAGATAAATTAAATATTCCTCTTAGCCTCTTCAATTAAAGTAACGACAGCGTCATACTCTAAGTTTTCAGATTGTAAGACCCCCTGCCCTTTTTGTTGCGGGTGTTTTTGAACATACATTGCAGGGGTAAAACCGACCAACTTATCCCCATCACGAGCATCTAGGGTAAGTAATAAAATTTTACGTTCAAAATCTTTGTCTTCAAGTATTTTTTGAATGTCGTCAATATTTAAACCTAAATCAGTGATAGCAAAAATTTTCAACAACCCTGCTGGATCATCTTTTGGAATCAACAGCTTTGCTTTAATTTCTTTTACAGATAAACCGGTTTTTTCTGATGCAATCTGTAATGCATTATTAAGTTTTTGGATATATGCCTTATATTCAGCTGGATCTTCTTTATTGTAAATAACTGGTTGTAACCATTTGTCTTGGTTCCGCAAAAACTGGCCAAACAGCTTGTGCTGATATTTGTGTCCTTTCACCCACGATATTTGTGTTGCTAGCAAATCCCACGGTGCATGGGCAATAAACGGCCGTAAAACAAGCAATAAGTCACCCTTTTTTACAAGTTTCATAAGTTGTGGAATAGTATCATTATCATAACCAGCACAATGCGTACACGTTGCTGCACTATAAATAGTCAGCTTAACTTTTGCAGTTTTTGGATTGCCATAAACTACTTCAGGTAAACTTTGCGCATTGTTTGTTGTTAAAACCGATGCTGTTAACGTGTCTGAAGAATCAAATTGTCCTGCAGGCTGTGCCCCTGTAAAAAAATCCGTATTATGTTGTGCAAGTTTTGCTGCCTGTTGATGAGAATCTGTTTTTTGTTGATCTGCAGATAAATGTGTTACAAAAACCAACAAGATGAACAAGGTAGTGGCGCTATTTTTCATAGTACTTCCGATACAATAAAAGCATATTAAATCTTAGGGACTCTTTTAGAATATTTTGTATTAAACGCAACTTCAAGCAAACAATTTGTTTTTTTCAAAAAAAACTAATATTTTATTCAAATTTATTAAGAATTTTTTAATATATTGTAATATTAACCCTAGTATACTTTTGCGCCTTTTCTAGAATCAAAAGCATCCCGAACACCTTCACCAATAAAAATTAACAGGCTTAATAAAAATGAGATAGAGATAAAAGACGTTAACCCAAGCCATGGCGCATGAATATTATTTTTGGCTTGTGTTATAAGCTCTCCCAATGACGCAGAACCTGGCGGCAGACCAAAACCTAAAAAATCGAGTGACGTGAGTGTCACAATAGATCCATTTAAGATAAAAGGTATATACGTGACCGTTGCAACCATGGCATTTGGCAACATATGCTTCCATAAAATTTGATACGTGGGCACTCCTAAAGATTCTGCAGCACGCACATAATCAAGCGAACGTGTTCTAAAAAATTCAGCACGTACAACCCCAACAATTGTGACCCAACTAAACAGCATCATAATAGACAATAACCACCAAAAATTAGGTTCAACCATTGAAGACAAGATAATCAGCAAATACAAAATAGGCAGTCCGTTCCATATTTCAATAAGACGTTGCATAATTAAATCTGTCTTACCGCCAAAATATCCCTGTACAGCACCTGCAAAAATACCAATACACACAGATCCAAAAGTTAAAAACAAACCAAATAAAATAGATGTTCGAAAACCATATAGTAAACGCGTTAATACATCACGGCCTTGGTCATCTGTCCCTAATAAATTTTCACCTGACGGCGGTGCAGGTGCAGGTTGCGTTAAATTAAAATTGATAGTGGAAGGACTAAAAGAAATTGGAGCATTTAGCATCCAACCATGTTGGGCGATAAGGTCTATAACGACAGGGTCACGATAGTTTGCTTCTGTTTCAAAATCGCCACCAAATGTTGTTTCTGCATAATTTGCAAAAATAGGTGTATAAAATTCGCCCTTATATCTTATTAACAAAGGGTTTTCATTGCATATAAAATCAGCCAAAATAGACATCAAAAAGACGACAATAAAAAGCACTAAGGATTTCTTAGCTCGTTTATTATTATTAAATTGCGCTAATCGTCTTTTTGAAATTGGTGACAATTGACAGCATGCAAACATCTATACGATCACCCTGCCATACGTGTAACAGGTGTTAATCTATAATCTAAATAATCACTGGTTAACTGAGACAAGTCATCCAAATGATTTGAATATAAGTGCCCAGCATTTGGCATCATCGTATAATCAATATCAATGCCCCGTTGTGCCCTTATTTTTTCAACTAAAGTTTCAACCACATCATGCTTAACGTAAGAATCACGACCACCCTGAATGATTTTTCCAGATACGGGGCATGGTGCTAAAAAGTTAAAATCATAATGGTTTGCAGGTGGGCTAACAGCAATAAATCCTTCAAGTTCGGGCCTTCTCATTAATAACTGCATTGAAAGTAATGCACCAAATGAATAGCCTGCAACCCAAAATTTTTCAGACATTGGAACCATGTTTTGCACCCAATCTAGCGCTGATGCTGCATCCGACAATTCGCCTTCGCCTTCATCGTAAACGCCTTCAGAATTACCAACTCCGCGATAATTAAATTTCAAAACTGAGAAACCTTTATACGCAAAAGCCTTAAAAAGTGTATGCGCCACACGGTTATTCATTGTACCACCCTGTTTTGGATGAGGTGATAACACTAAAGCTATTGGTGCATTCTTTTTAACAGCTTGATGAAATCTTCCTTCAATTCGACCGGCACAACCATTAAAAATAACTTCTGACACAGAATAACCTCTTTCTAGAGTGAAACAATTACTTAAATAAGTTAGCACATTTACACTAAAATCAGAAGAAAAATCAGCTAAGTATACATAAGGTCAAAACAATGGTGGGGCACTGTAACACTTTAAAGATATAAATAAAATATATTCTTATACTTATTCTTTATGTATCATGGATAATGGAGTTTATTTTTTTTAGCACACTATGACAGACCCTCAAACACTATTTATGATGACAGCAAAAATCTGCCATGACTTATCAGCACCCCTTGGCGCCATGGGAATGGGACTAGAAACGCTAAAAGACGGTGACACCGATACTGTTGATTTTGTTTACGATCGTTATAGCACTTTAGAATTTAAATTAACCTTCTACCGTACATTAATGATGCCAGGTGACAGTGGCCCTGTACTTTCTGACTTTGTCAATATATTAAACAAATACGCTAAAAATAAAAACATATCAATACATTGGCAAGATTTAGATAATGATACTTTTCAAGAAAGCTTATCACGCCTATTGATGGGGTTTACCTATATTATGATGGAACCTCTCATACGTGGCGGGGATTGCTACGTGAAAGCCGTTGACGACAAAAATCTTATCATTACTAGTAAAGGTCCCATTTTCCCGATGAGAGATGAATATAAAAACATACTAAACGCAAATAATAAAGACCAATACACAGTAAACACACGTAATATTATGCCCGCATTTTTAATCATGCTTGCAAACAGCTCAGGCTATACCACACACTTTACGGAAGAAGATGGCGCCATTCAACTATCCCTCTTTAAAAAATAAATTACCCCTGAAGCAAATCAGGCACATAAAAAAAATCCGCGTCTTCTTCTAAATCTTTAAACAGGTAACGGTCGGTTCCTGAAAACCATGCCTGGAAATTTTTATCTTGATTAGCTATAAGACGGTGGAATAAAACAAACCGATGATTTTCGTCTAAATGTGCCATAGCATCATCCAGCAAGAAAACCGTCAGCTGCTCACTGTTAAAACAAACATACTCCATGAAACTAATGATGATAGCTAGCAACAATATTTTCTGCTCTCCGGTAGAACATTGAAAAGCATTCATACCTTTCATGTGGTGGGTAACATTTAGATCAGATCGGTGCGGTCCAAACAAAGTGATACCAGATTCTTTGTCACGCGCTCTATTTTCATACAGTTTTTGACGAAAAGATTGCTCTATTTTAAGGGACGATCTCATGCCCAACAAAGGTTCAAAAGGGCCGTCCATCTTCGCCGTAAAAGACGTTAATATGCCTTCTTCTTTACCGTTTGGTTTGAATTTAGACAGTTCTTCAAGTAAGTGATAGCGTGCAAACGCTAAGGCCACACCTTCTTCCGCGATTGTTTGTTCTAGGGCTGTTAGCCATTCATCATTCATTTTCTGATGTGACTTTAATAATTTTAAGCGTTGCCGCATGGCACTTTCAAATTTAATAACACGTTTTAAATGCAGGGTATCTTTAGCGTATACAAACCTGTCCACAAATTTACGGCGTTTTGCTGGTGCATCTAAGAATAGCTGGTCTGTTTCAGGGGTGATCCACAGTACATTAATCCACTGTGAAAAATGCGTATTGCTACGAATATTTTCACCCTGAATTTTAAAGGTGCGCTTTAAACTAGAATCAAGTTGTGGTTCTAAATTTGTTTGTAGTTTTAAATCTTCATTTAACGTTAACGTACTAGACCAGCCAGTTTTTGTGCCAGACTTTATGCTTTCCATAGTGTATGCGCTGTTATTGCGCAGCCCCTTACCAATAGAAAACAATGAGATAGCTTCAAGGATATTTGTTTTACCTGAACCATTTTCACCAAATAAAACGATGTTTTTTTTAGAAATCAGAAGTTCCAGTGATTCAATATTTCGAAATTGATATAAACGAAGTTTTGTAATCACGTGAACACTATACCTTTTGTAGCGCGTCAACCGTTTTAAGGTCTTTATCCACAATCAGTGTAACACAAGAATCAGACCAAATATTGATAGCGGATTCTATCATGTCAATTACAGCATAAACAGGCAGAATAACACCCATCAATGTAAGGGGAACACCCATGGTTGTAAGCAGCGCACTTGATAAAAAGAAACAACCCATTGGAACACCCGCATTACCAATGGCGGCAATTGTTGCAATAAAGATCCACATAATTTGTTCAAAAACATCAAACTGCACCCCGTGACTGCTGGCAACAAATAAAACGGTTATATAGATGAAACCAGCACACGCATTCATATTAATTGTGGTGCACAAAGGAAAGCTAAAGCGCACCACTTGTGGATCGGCTTTAAGATTTTCTGCACACGTCATAGCAACAGGCATAGTTGCAGCAGAGGATTTTGAAAAGAAAGCTAAAGACAAAGCTTCAGACATACCCTTAACGCTGCGGACAACAGGGATACCTTTTGCACGCAGTAGCAGTGGTAGAAATATAATAGCTTGAATAAGATTTGCACCCACAACAATACCAAGGTAAATAGCCAATTTAGACAAATCTAACCCTGCTTGCATATCGTGCACAAATTGGGTAATAAAGGCAAAGACGGCAATTGGCATGACCAAAGCCACACTTTTAATAAGGTTCATCACGACACTAAATATACTGTCTAAGAATTCGTGTGCTGCGATACGTTTTTTCTCGGGCAGGGATAATATCCCCAATCCAAAAAAAATAGCAATCATCAAAACACCTATAACATTATGTTCAACAAAAGGCTGCATAATATTAGATGGAATAAAGCTATTCAATAATTGTTCTGTATAGCTTCCAGATGCGGCACTTAATGTGTTATCAGGAACTTGGGCCATATTTTGTAATTTGGGTCTGAAAATTGCAAAAAGAGCTGCTGCAAAAGATGCTGATACAATCGTTGTAAACAATGTATAGCGAACGATACGAAGCCCAATTCGTTGTAAGGTCTGCCAGTTACCAAGCCCTGATAGTGTTGAGAGTAACGCAAAACTGATGACAGGTAAGGATAGTAATTTTAAAACGCGCATAAATATGTCTGCAATCGTTTTTGCAAATATATTTAGATATGAAATATCAAGAAGACCAGAAAGAATACCAGCTGTGACAGCGACTGGTATTGCAAATGGGCTTTTCATATAGTGGGTGAATTGTTTCATATTAATCCTTATATTTTTATGATTTTATTATACTTATTGAAATTCTAGTTTTTAATTTTATGTAGGCTATCTGTAACAGGATGAATATTGTTCCTTAAGCTACGTATAGAAAGCGCCTGTTAGACTGCAGCAAATAAAATCACTAAGGAATGTCGTTGCGTTTTTTGTTTTTATGCTTAAATGGAGAAAGGGATTTTTCATGATATGACTTTGTTCTTTATGATTTTAGTTTTGCTATTTGTATTACGTATAAAAGTTGCAACTTAGCAGCAGCAACAACTAAGTATTGTAACAGTATGTATAACAACTTTATTTTTCATAAAATCAATCATGCTATTTTATCATCATCTTTTTTCTTAGTCTCATCCTCGTTCATGCCATCTTTAAAAGCACGGATGCCTTTTGCAAGATCTCGCATCACACTTGGTAATTTACCAGCACCAAAAACAACAAGAACAACAACTAATAATAAGGCTAGGTGCCCAAAACTTAAACCCATATTGTCTCCTAATTATTCGAAATTCTTATATATCCTATCATGAAAGAGATATCCGTGCAAAAAAACATCCAATTCTTTTGAGCAAAACATGCTATCCCGCTAAATCATAAGCCTTTTTGTACCATTCATTATCAGCATAATTGTGCCCAAGGATAGCTAAATGATTTTTTGCCTGTTCTTCAACGCCAAGCGCTTTATAGGCCTCCACCAAACGATATAAAGCTTCTGGAACATGTGTCGTGGTTTGAAAGTTATCCACAACAGCTTTGAACCGATTAATAGCGGCAACATAGGCATATCGTGAAATATAGTAGCGACCAATGTTCATTTCTTTTGCTGCCATATGATCTTTTGCCAAAATAATTTTAAACTTTGCATCTTTTGCGTAGCTAGAACCTGGGAATCGTCTCAAAATTTCTTCAAAATAATAGACTGCATGTCCTGCATCTTCTTGATCGCGCTCTACAATTGGTAGTTGTTCATAAGCACACATACCCATCATGTATAGTGCGTACGGAATTTCATCATGCCCTGGATGCAATTGCACAAACAAGCTAAACCCCTCAGATGCTTCGTCATATTTACCAGCTTCGTAATGTGCATAAGCTGAATATAACTGTGCTTTTACAGCTAAGTTAGAATATGGATAATGGCGCTCTACCTCTAAAAATGTTTTAGCAGCGCTCCGATAATCTTTTTCTTTCATTTGCTTCATTGCAATATCATAAATATCATCCACTTTTTTATCAGCATAATTCACATCAATATCAGAGCAAGAAGATAGTGCTGCAACACCAGCTGTTAGTAAAAAATATTTTTTTGTTGATGATCGTTTTACGTGCATGAAGGTTTCCAGTAAGTATAAAGGTATCTATTTTTTAACATATTGAAAGCTAAAGAGCAAAGAATAGCTTTGCAGTATAACATATTTTTATTCATTTACCGCCAAAGCAGAAAAGGTTTTTGATAGCATACGAATTTCTTTTCGCATTTCATCCGTTATTTTTGAGCGTCCATTTGATAGTTCGTCTAATATATTTTGCGCTGTACATTCAATCATCTTGATCGATTTTTTACTGGCTTCATCATTGTGCACATGCAACAAACGAGCAACCTGTTGCTGCAATTCAAAATGCTGATGTGTTAGTTGATCCATATGTGTCAGATTCGCCTTCATAACCTCATTAAGTTGTTGAATATTACCAGAAAAGTTAAGCAAGGCTTTTGATGATTGATTGCGCCCCTCTTCTGCTTTATCTAGCTGCGTCTGAAATGCATTCATTGCCTCTGCAAGCCGTTCAACTAAAGCCTCTCCATAAGCAGGACCAGATGCAGGCGTTAGTGTATTTGCGGAATTTTTTTGTGAGAACGCAGACAACACTTTTTCAACTGTTTGAGAAAACTTAGAAAAGGCAGATGATACCTGAACATCTAAAAAGCTAAGGGCTAAAGAGCCCAAAAGACCAAATAGGGATGAACTAAAAGCATACCCCATGCCTACCAATGGTGCCTGTAGCCCAGCTTTTAAATTTTGGAAAGCATCTTTAATATCTGTTGCATCAACGTCAATGCCACTAATCACATTTGCGATCGCACCGATTGTTTTTGACAGTCCCCAAAAAGTACCAACAAGCCCTAGAAAAACACACAACCCTATAAGATAACGATTCAGTTCACGTTTTTCATCCAAACGTTGTTCCACACTTGATAACAAGCTTTTCATCGAAAGCAGTGTTAGTACACCTTTAGGCGTATCTTTTAGCGTGTAATTTAGTGGTGCTAATATCTTAGGGCCAGTGCCTTCCAAAAACCTCACTTTACCCTTTGAAAAATTGTCTAACCATTCATATTCACGGTTTAAACTAAAGACTTGAAAAAAACATAGCGCAACCCCAATTAGAAAAGCGCTTATGATAATAACATTTAGCCAGAAATTATGATTAAAAACATCAACGAGTTTTCCACCAACAAAAAAACAACCAAGCATAATCAAACCTAGAAAAACACCTTGTATTGTTAGCGTGCGCATTGGAACGGTCATATGAAAATATTTTTAATATTAAACTCTATTTTAGTGTAAAGAAATTAACAAAAAATGTAAAACAGATATAAAAAAAGCCTGGTTAAATTAGCCAGGCTTTTGCAGTTTTTAAATATTTAGAAGTTGATCAAGATTATACATCAATATTAACTACTTTTAAAGCATTGGTTTGAATAAATTCACGACGCGGCTCGACAACATCCCCCATTAAAGTAGAGAAAATTGCATCTGCTTCTTCAACATGTGGCATTTTAACCTGCAATAATGTGCGTGCTTCTGGGTCCAAAGTTGTTTCCCACAACTGTTCTGGGTCCATTTCACCAAGCCCCTTATAACGACTAATATTGATTCCCTTACGAGCCGATTCAAACATGGTATCTATCATCGATGATGGGCCGTTGTGCTTTGTAAATTCTTCCCTATCTGCATGCAAATGCAACTTAGAAGCAGCCAAAAATGTCGGTTTTATAACTCCCAGCAAATTAATCAGGGCTTTAACCTCTGGCGTATTGATAATCGTTTCATCAACAGACCATGTTTCGCTGACACCCGCTTCAATTTGTTCAATAGATAAACGTTCGCCAAAAGTGACAATCCATCTTTCATTAACAACAGACAATGCATCCAATCGTTTTTGCAAGATATTGGCCTTTTCTTGTGATTGTTCTTGTAAATAACCAGAAAACAAAATCTGTTCTAACAATGAAACATTTGAAAAACGGTGTGTTAATTGGTGAATTGTTGTGTGGAATTTAGCAAGACTATTTGCAAAATCACGGAAATCTTTCCCTGTTCGTACAGCACCATTTTCTTCAACAATTTTGGCATTTTGACAAGATGAATCTAATAAATACTGACGCATTGCATTTTCATCTTTTAAATACACTTCAGATTTACCGCGCATCACTTTATATAGTGGTGGTTGGGCAATATATAAATACCCACGTTCAATAATTTCTTTCATGTGACGATAAAAGAATGTCAATAAAAGCGTTCGAATGTGGCTTCCATCGACGTCCGCGTCGGTCATGATAACAATTTTATGGTAACGCAGTTTATCAACATTAAATTCTTCACGCCCGATACTGGTGCCAAGGGCTGTAATAATGGTGCCAATTTGATCCGATACAATCATACGATCAAAGCGCGCACGCTCAACGTTTAAAATTTTACCACGAATCGGTAAAATTGCTTGATACTTACTATCCCTTGCCATTTTGGCAGACCCACCAGCAGAGTCTCCCTCAACAATGAACATTTCACTTAAAGCAGGATCTTTTTCACGGCAATCAGCAAGCTTTCCTGGAAGGGAGGCAATATCTAAAGCACCTTTACGGCGGGTTAATTCACGAGCACGCTTAGCTGCTTCGCGTGCAGCTGTTGCTTCTTGAACTTTTGCAACAATCAAGTTTGCTTGCGCTGGGTTTTCTTCTAACCATTGTTCTAATGCTTCACTAATAGAACTTTCTACAACAGGCCTAACCTCTGATGATACTAATTTATCTTTTGTTTGTGATGAAAATTTTGGATCAGGCACTTTAACTGATAGTACACAGCTTAAACCTTCGCGAATATCATCACCTTGCATAGAGCTTTTGTTATCTTTTTTTGAATGGCGCTGGATATAAGACCCAACGGAACGCGTTAAAGCGCCTCTAAACCCAGCTAAGTGAGATCCGCCATCGCGCTGTGGAATATTATTTGTAAAGCACAGCATAGTTTCATGGTAACTATCTGTCCATTCCATAGCAACTTCAACGGTAATATCGTTTTTAAATGTTTTAACAAAAATCGTTGGCTCATGAAGGGCGGTTTTTCCCTTATTTAGATAACGAACAAATTCAACCAAACCACCGTCATATTTTAAGTCGTTTTCATACAATGTATCTGCACGTTCATCCACAACTTTAATGTGGACGCCAGAGTTTAGGAAGGCAAGTTCGCGCAAACGATGTTCAATAGTACCGCGATTAAATTCTGTAATTTTAAACGTTTCTGCAGAAGGCCAAAAACGAATTTTTGTACCAGATCGACCTTCCCAAGAACCAACCACCTTTAGCGGGGCATCAGGAACACCATGGGAAAACGTCATCTTATGCTCTTTCCCATTACGGTAAATAGTCATCTCTAGTTTTGAAGACAAAGCGTTTACAACAGAAACACCCACACCGTGCAGACCACCGGAAACTTTATAGGAATTTTGATCAAATTTACCTCCCGCATGCAGCTGTGTCATGATAACTTCTGCTGCAGATACCCCCATTTCTTCATGAATATCTGTCGGAATACCACGCCCATTGTCAGAAACTGAGACAGAGCCATCATCATGAATCGTAACGATTGCCAAATCGCAATGACCCGCTAAAGATTCATCAATTGCGTTATCAACAACTTCATACACCATGTGATGCAAACCGGTACCATCATCAGTATCACCAATATACATACCCGGACGCTTACGAACAGCATCTAACCCTTTTAATACTTTAATTGAATCGGCGGTATACTTTTGCTCAGTCATCGTTGAATCATCTTTCATTTGCGCGTTTGTCATTTACTATCTACAAAAACATTAAGAAGTTACCATTTACACTAGCATATTTTAGATTATTTTTGTGGAAAACTTTTTAAACCCTCAATATTTTTCAATCTCAAACGGGCATTGAGGACCTTGCGCCAAATAATACAGAACATACGCAACCGGCATAGCGTGCGCTGACATGAAATAGGGGAACATATTTTTGAGCACTTGAAAAGAGTATCCAGCAAACATCAGTGAGAAGAACGCACTATTAATTAAACACATATATGAGGCGCCTTTTGCCCACGGGGCGTAACACAAATCAACAGGTGTTGATAGCAATTCAATTAAAGCAATTGTATGCAGCACCACTGCGGTTGTTAATACGGCGAATTGTCGCACAATATTTTCATTAAGATTTTCTCCCCTCTCCAAACCATCGAAGTCAAAAGGCAACATACGTCCACCCTGTTTTGCATCATACTTAACAAGGGGGCTTGTCGGCTTTGAATCGTCATCTAAGACGCCCTCAGAAACAAGCAAATCATTCCCTGAACCAATAGCAGTCAAGATATCTTCAAACGCAATATCACTCACCGCCCCTCCTACTCTATCCAATTCTGTTGCTTCTTGTGTATTGTGCGTACCGCTATCAACGACAACTTCCTCTTTACCTGCATTACCTCCTATTCCTGAATCTGCATCAGACGACATACGCCCAAAATCTGCGCCCTCAAAAGATTCACTTAGAGAAAAATCCTCAAAGTCCAGCAGATTATCAGAACTTCCATATATTAAACAGGATCCTAAACACAAAATAGATAGGCTTTGTAATAATTTCATCAACGTAACTCCACAAAAGAATAATCAACATGCCTTTAGCTTAGACCGTACTTTATGTAATGAGCAAGATCGTTAACAAAAAATCTTTCAGGATTTTATTCCTTACGACGCCTCTTTTCTGGAGTATTCCTTACGACGCCTCTTTTCTGGAGTATTCCTTACGACGCCTCTTTTCTGGAGTATTGTCTATTCTCTTTTGAATGTCATCATCTGATGCTGAAGAATCTGTTAAATCATGACTATCTGAGCTGCTACCATCTGACCCTGATGAAGATGTTTGACTAATATGAACATGCTTTGTCAAATTTTGCCCATCACCACACATTAAGTCCGACAGCATTAAATCACAATCATCAAATCTATTGTGAAATCCAATCATCTCCATTTTTTTAACACTTTTGTTTCCTGTAATACTTAACAGTCTGATATGTGGAGCAAACTCTCGACGTCTAAAATAATCAAGAATTTCGTTATCTTGTGCCTTAAAATCTTCATTAACTCTACATGCAGCAGCTATATGACAAATTCCTACATCACCAAAGTTACCCCGTTTTTTTTCAGCCTCCAGCTCACTTAAAAGGATATACCACATCATATGATGTGATTGAAACACACCTTTTATTTTACCAAAACAATTCCATTTCACTTCATAATATTGATTACATAAAATTTTAAATGTATTCATATACGATAAAAAATCTTTGGGATTTTTCACTGTACAAAAAACATTACGCGCAGCAGCACTAATACCATCTATACCATAAGGTATATTTAATTGATAACAAAAGTATGGAGCAATACATTCCCTAAATTTCTGCAGTTGACCAGATACACTGCCCGTCAACAAAAGCATTTCATTTTGTTTTATAACCGAAGCTGGTCTAAATGCAAAATCCCATTTTTCTATACTGTTTTTTGTTTTATACAGATGTAAAAGATCACGCAACGGATTTTGAGTCTTCAACTCTGAAACAGCTTGCAATTCACGAGGAGACTGCGCACACCCAAGTTGCACACACTGATCTAAAAAGTCAACTGTTTTTTTCTTGATCGGCATAAAAAAGGTCATATGCGCAATCGTACAATCAAACGTAAAGGTCGTATTAGAAAATCCATGTTCATGTAAAAATGTAGGCACAACTTTATGGCTTGGCGGCTTATCGCCAAATTGACTTCTTATATATCCATTCGCCTCTTCTGCATATTGGTTTGTCACACTATTAAAAAGATCCTTATGCACTGGATCTAATAACATCGCAACATAACTATTAACCAGCGTTGCAACTGGTATACCGGCACAATCAAGCTCACGCTCAGGCGCCACACTCTGCACTCTTGAAACAGAGCGCACTACACGCCGCAAACTATTCACACTGTATTCCAGTAAATGTGACTGTGGAAAAGCTCTATGAACCCCTTCAATCGCACCGTTTTCAAAAACTGCGTCACTAGGCATAGCAGGATCC
>CAZTIE010000012.1:0-19444 GCA_964613645.1 uncultured Verrucomicrobiales bacterium | reverse complement strand
ACTCTTTTTTATTTCATTATATAACAGGTTGTTTATTTTTGGAATGACTATAAACTCTTTTTTATTTCATTATATAACATGTTGTTTATTTTTGGAATGACTATAGTGCTTACTGTTCTTCTGACACTTCTTTTGAATTTTGTTTTGGTGGCATGTTAGGAGAATATTTTCCTAGGTATGAAGCGTTTGCAGAGGCATTCAAAAGCTCAGATGATTCTGGTGATGAGTATGTATCTCTAGATACGCCTAGAAAAGATACGCCTAGAAAACCCTTAACAGCAATGCCTTCTAACCTCCAGGCACCAAAATCAAGTCCACAAAAACAGGCTTTAACTTATGCTGAGCGTTTATTGAATGGTTCTTTTGATGAGGTCGTGATAGAAACGCCAGAATCAACTTCTCAGAAAAGAATGAATTTACGCTATATGCACTGTTCATCAGATAGTTCGGCTTCTTCTTCTCCAGCTGCTTCTTCAATTCCTACATCTGATAGTGGGACGTCAGATTATATGCCCGGTAGAGATCGTGAATCTGATGCAGAAAGTAGTGGTGGCACAATATCGGTAAAACAAGAAGAGTTGCCCTCGCTGCTCAGTAAAGAAGAACGGATCTTGATTTGCGATCAAAAAAGATCCTATTTAACTGGGGTACAAGATATTGAGATATGGCTTGCCTTAACATTTGAAATTGCAGATCTTCAGTACAATATGTTGAATAATGAGGGATATTTAAATGTTTTAATCGGAGCATATAATATGATTCATTTGGGTGATGAAGAATATAAAAATGCCAAAAAAAAAATATTGCTCCGTATTACGGATGAAATGTATTCATACATTGATGACGTCACGTTGATCCAAGACCCTTATCGTGCGCCATTTTCTCCTGCAGATTTATGTGCATTTTATTTCTATGTCGATTTTCTTTTATTTAATCATTGTTCACTTGAAGAGCGTATTACCGTTTACAGAAAGCTTATAAGTGTAAATTCTCAGATGAAAAAGCAGCATAGAATTGATTTGTATAGCGCATGGATAGGTTATCATGAATGTATGTTGAAAATTAATTGGCAAATTTTAGCATATGAAGACGGTCAGCCAGATAGTGGTATTGTTCAAGATGTTCAAGATGTTTTTCTAGAAGTAGTACAGCACTCGCAAGTGCTGTGGAATAATCCTTATTCTACCGGTTCTGAAAAAGTTGAGCTTGCTTTTAATCTTTCTAGAATTAGCTATTATTTGGATGATCTAGATAATGCTCATGTGTATCGAGACCTTTTTAATCAGTTTGCGACTTTGGCAGACAATGCAAAAAAAAATCAGCTGGATTTGAACATTCAAAAATTAATAGATAAAGAGCAGGATTTCCAAAAAGCATTAGCACAACTGGATGCATTGGACCTTCCTTGTTTGTTAAGTCTTCCAGAAAACGCTTAGACCTCTGTCGATCAAAGGATCATTCTAGAAATTATCCTATTGTTTATAGTTAATAACTTGTGGTTTAGATTTACTTATTATAGGCTTGTGGATACTCACGTTTTTACATAAGCTTGCCGAAACTTTAGGATGAGATTTCTGAATAATCTTATACCGGTGTCAAAAAAAACCACGGAAGATATCTTCTCCGTGGTTAGATAATTGGCTGAAAAAGTAAGTTTTTTACTGTGAGTTTTCAGCTGTAATAATTGTGTTGTCTTGTGCAACACGTTGGTTTGAATTCCACTTTAGTACCATGCACATAACAAAAAAAATGGTCGCCAAAACCGCAGTCGTGTGTGTTAAAAAGTTTGCTGCTCCACGTGCTGAAAAAGCGTTGTTGCCAGCACCACCACCGCTGCTTCCAAGGCCGCCACCTTCACTTTTTTGAAGGAGAATGGTTCCGATCAAAAGTAGTGTGATTATCACATGTATTACAAGTAAAATAGTTGTCATTTGTTTATTCCTTTTTATTTAACAGGTGCAAAGACCATAAGCATTTGTCGACCCTCGAGTCTTGGTTCGACTTCAATGCGAACGATGTCTTTAAATTGTTCTTTAACGTCAAGTAAAACACCCATACCAATTTCTTGGTGTGATAGTTCTCTTCCACGAAAGCGCATTAAAATTTTAACTTTATTACCAGCCTCAATGAAACGATGTATCGCTTTACATTTAATTTCTAGGTCATGCTTATCAATCATTGGACGCATTTGAACTTCTTTAAGCTCTGTGGTCTTTTGATTTTTTTTAGCAATGTTCTTTTTCTTTTGTTGTTCGTACTTATATTTTCCATAGTCAATAATTTTGCACACAGGGGGGGAAGCGTTAGGAGATACCTCAACAAGGTCTAGCCCCGCATTTTCTGCCATTTTTAAGGCGTCAGAAATGCTTACAACGCCAGACATTTCTCCGTCTGTGCCTATAAGTCGAACAGAACTGTTTGTTATCTCGTTGTTAAGGCGTGGTCCAACGTTCGTTTTTTTCCCGCGTTGAAATTTGTTGTCTTGACTATCGTTTTCACTTGACGTAATGATTGAGCTCCAAAAATATAATTAGCTACTCGTATTATATCAAAATTTTTCGTCTGTTAACAGAATAATTCACACCTTTTCGCTTAAATATTGAATTTAAATAATCACAACCTGCTCTATTGTCTTCATAAGTCCTTTTCTTTAATATATAAAGTAATTATAAAATTACTTTTGGAGAAAAATATGCCAAGCCTAATACAACCTGTGGCAGATCAATTGGGGAATATTTCTGTTTCTGGTGAAGTTGTGGCACAAGTTAGCGGAAATTTATCAATGTTTGATTTGTTTTTACAAGCGGAGCCATTGGTAAAAATTGTGATGTTGGGATTAATTGTTGCTTCTGTTTGGTCGTGGGCTATTATTATTTCTAAAGTTTTTCGTGTTCACCAAATAAATAGAGCTAGTAATGAATTTGAAGAATCCTTTTGGTCAGGTGGTTCACTTGATGATTTGTACGATCGTCTTCATGAGGACCCAAAAGACCCTATGAGTATCGTTTTTTGTTCTGCTATGCGTGAATGGAGGCGCTCTATTGCAAAAGGAGCAATTCGAGGAACGATCACCCAAAGAATTGATCGTATTATGCAATTGACCGTTAATAAAGAAATGGACTTTCTAGAAAAAAATATGAATTTCTTAGCATCCCTTGGGTCTAATGGTATGATTGTGGGGATGTTTGGTACTGTTATTGGTATTATGAATAGTTTTGAAAATATTGCTGCACAACAAAACACAAACCTTGCTGTTGTGGCACCTGGTATTGCTGAAGCATTATTTGCAACCGCTATTGGGTTAATTGCTGCTATTCCGGCTTCCATTGCTTTCAATAAAATTTCACATGATCTTAATCGATTTGCCAATAAATTGGACGCATTTTGCAATGAGTTTGGATCAATTGTGTCACGCCAAGTAGAGGAAAGTGCATAAATGTCTGAAATGTTAGCGCCAATTAGATCGCGTTCTCGTCAAAAATTTGTCCCCAATAGCCAAATTAATGTAACACCACTTGTTGATGTGATGTTGGTTTTGTTAGTTGTTTTTATGGTGACGGCACCAATGTTATCTGTCGGCGTTCCTGTTAACTTACCAAAAACAAATGCAGCAAAAATGAATGATCAGACTGAACCTTTAGTGGTAACCATTAATGCTAAAGGTGAAATTTATTTGCAAGAGACCTTATTAGACGAACAAAGTCTTATTAAAAAACTTCGTCTTTTAACGCATAAAAATAAAGATGCAAAAATTTATGTGCGTGGTGATGAATCGATACCTTATGGGCGCGTTATGGAGACGATGGGTTCAATATCTAAGGCAGGTTTTCAAAAAGTCTCTCTAATTGCTGAAATGCCGACTGATAATAACCGCATTATTTCAGAAACACGTCAAAATAGACAAACTGTTAAGCGATAAAAGGAACAGTTTTTCTATGCAACTTCCATTCCTGTTATCGATGCTTCTTCATATTATTATACTTTTATGTATATTTTTTGGGTTGGATGTGTCGTACACGGATCCTATTGTAGCTGAAAATACAATGGTTGTAGAGTTTGCACAACTTGGGGCCAAGACAGCTGCACCGGTCAAATCGGACGCGCCTGAAAGAGAACAAAAGCAAAAACAAGTTCCGCAAAAAGAGAAAAAAGAACCAGCTGAACAAAAAGAAAAAACGTCTACATCACACGAAGAGAGAAAAACTAAACAGTCCGAAGCTAAAGATGAAAAACCTGTGAAAAAAACACAAGAAGTTAATTTAGGAAAGTATGAGAAAATAAAAAACAAGCATGAAAAAAAGAAAAAAAAGAACGATGAAAATAAAAAACAAAAAGCATCACCTAAACATCGTGCGCAGATGAATATTGACGCTAAACATGATAAAGATAAGAAGGGTAAGAAAAATAGTTTAGATGATATGCTTGATGATCTGATGGACGATCAGTCAAAAGATACAAAAACATCAGCCGCAAGTGCCAGTGAGACTGGTGAATCTTTCACTATGTCTGAAATTTCTGTTTTGCGCGCGCACATTTCGCGTTGTTGGAATGTTCACTCCGGTGCAATGGGCGCTAAAAACCATGTTGTGGATGTGGAAATTCACTTGTCAAAAGATGGGTTTGTTCAGTCTGCGCAAGTTGTTGATAAAGCACGTATGAAACGCGATCCCTACTATAGAGTTGCTGCAGAAACAGCACAGCGTAGTTTATTAGATGATGATTGTAATCCCCTTCCAATACCTGCATCTGCATATGAAAAATGGAAGGTGATTACTTTCAGGTTTGATCCTAAGGATATGTTTTAAATAAATTTGACGCTGTCTGTTTAAAAAGCATCTATTCTATGGGCAACAAGATAGGCAAATGAAATGGCACACCTGTTACGCACACCAGGCCAACAACCGCCACCAGTTGTGTAATTTTCTGTAATAGAATTTAATAAGGTGTTGTAATAGTCTTGATCGTCCATATCTATTAATACGGTTACATAGCGTGAAAATAATTCTTGTGTTTGCGGTTGTGTAAAAGCCAGGTTTACACATTGATCTATATAGTTATGTATCGTCGATTTTGGAATTTTTGTATTTTCATACCTTAATTCAATTGGTGCTTTTGCTTTTAATTGTGTAATGATTGCTTCTTTTGTGAGGGCATTATCACCAATTTTTAACTCCTGTAATGTTTTAAGAAGGTGCGTTGGTATGTGTGCTAGCATAAACGGATCAAGCGCATGAACATTTTGTCCATGTGCATCATTTATTTTGCTCATGACAGTGCTAAATCCTTTAATAAATTCTCTAATCGCATCTTTTTGGGCGCTTGTAGCCAAGGGATGAGGGGATAGTGAAAGTGCTTCTTGGCTATTTGGCGGTGCAGTTGGAATAACTGCAGGTGATACAGATAAGCTTTCGAGGTCTGGAAACTGTGGTGTTTTCTGACCAGTTGCCCCTATAGGGGTTGTAACTTCCGTAACAGGTGATGATGGGGGGGCTGTTAACATTTTTTCTTCTAGTGTTTCTGATGCGCATAACGTATATACTGTGCATGAAAATAGGGTGCATATTTTAAGCGTAGGCTTCATAGTAACTCTCCATATATGATTATTATATTTTTTTAGGACACGTCATCATCTATAAGTTGTGATAATGAAAGCTGCAATAAAGCGTTATCTCTGCTATAGGGATCATTACTTTTATAGGCTAATCCATCGTCCCCAATCCAGTAGGTGATGTATCCTAAAATTACAGGTACTTTTTCTGTTAACTTTAGGAATTTTTGACGTTTTTCTGCTTGGTAATCACCAATCATTTCTTTTACACAGGTAACTGGATACTTGCTCCCTCCATCAGTATTGACGGGACATTCGATGTCTCCATAATCCTTTAACAGCCATTCGGCCATGCTTTCTGGATCTTTTAAGCGTATGCAACCTGATGAAAAAGTGCGCACCGTTTTTTTAAATAATTTTTTTGCATTGGTATCATGCATATAAATGGCTTGCTTGTTATCAAGCAAAAATTTAAAGCCGCCTAATACATTGTTTTCTCCAGGATTTTGCCTAAAGCGATAGGTTAGGGGGTTATCCTCGACATCGTCCCAATCTATTTCATCTGGTGATATTTTGTTTCGATCTTCATCGAAAATGACATAGTTTTTACGCTCTAAATAGCCAGGATCTTGTGTAAAAATTTTCAGTTTATCTTCTAATAAAATTTGTTTTGGAATTGTCCACGTAGGGTTGACTACAACAGTGTGCAGATAGTCGTTGCCAATAATGGTGCGTCGTGATTTTTTGCCAATAATCACATCCATTTCAAGTTCTACACTTCCTTGCTTTAATGCAAATAAGTGATACTGTGCAACGTTCACAAATATTAGCTTTTTTGTATTTTGAGCATCATCTTTGATTTTCTCTAGCCGATCTAGGTTAATTTCAATAAGCTTTAAGTCTTCAAGTATTGGTTCATTTAATGCTTCACACGTTTTTGTATCGAATTCACCTGTTTGACTTAAGAAATTTGTTTTTTGAACCTTCTTAATGGCATCTCTGATGACACTGTTGTTGATGTTTCCAGTATGAGCGTAGTATCCTAAATAGCCTTTTAACATAAGCCTCTCCCTTATTTTAGGGACAAGGTCATGAGCAGCGTCTTTTTTAGGCCGGCGAATTTTACATGAAATAGGTTTTTGGTTTTTATCCGCCTCAAGCTTAGTACTAAGAAGTTTTTTGTGTTGTTTAAGTCTTTCTATTTGTTGATGGAGTAATGATTCTGCATAAACGATATCTTTGAACATCGGCATGCTCAACAGTATGATAAAGGCTGTAAATCTAATAGAAAATACTGTTCTCATATCGTAACTTTCATTCAAGCGGTTAAGACTATTTTGGCAAAAAAGTATGAAGAATTCGTTAATATTATGTTTTGTTTTATAAGTTTTTAGCTGTTGTGCCGTGTGCTAGGCCGCATCAAGAAGATCATTATGATGATCTTTAGGTCGAGATGACGTAGGTACTGAAACTGAGGATAATTATAGAAAATATTCATAAATAATATAAATAAAAACATGAGACAAACAGAGGTTTTTTATTTTAAATAAAAAACTGACATTGTTAAAATTGCATTTTATGTCTATTTAGTTTATAAATAGTATCATAGTTTAACAAATATAAGAGGGTGAATGACGAAAAGAACGTCTTTGGCGTGGGTCATTTGGGCAACTGCTGCCTTTTTTTATTTCTATGAAATGCTATTGCGTGTTTCCCCAGGTATTATGACACAAGAATTGATGGAAACCTTTTATGTTTCCTCAACCTCTCTTGGCCTTTTATCCTCCTTCTACTATTACTCTTATAATGTATTGCAACTACCCTGCGGTATTATTATTGATAGGATCGGCCCACGTGCCATTGTCACTGCATCATGTTTTTTGTGTGCCATGGGCGCTGGTCTTTTCTACTCTACTGATTCTTTAGCCGTTGCAAAAGCAGCGCGCTTTATTATGGGAATGGGTTCTGCTTGTGCTTTTATTAGCACCTTAAAATTAACTGCAGCTTGGTTTCCTGTTAGTCAGTTTGCCATTGTAACGGGCTTTACTGTTATGTTGGGTAAACTTGGTGGCGCTTCACAAGCCATTATGTCGCCTGTTGTTTCTAATTATGGGTGGCGTACACTTTATCTCTCTTTATTTGTCATTGGTATTATTGCAACAATTATGTGTTTTCTTTTCATTAAGAATAAGCCAGATGGTAAAATTACACAGGAAAAAGAAACACCAACAACACTCTCTGACATTTTACGTGTGATGAAAAATAAACAGGTTTGGTGTATTGGTTTTGTTGGCGGCCTTATGTATATTCCAATTACTGGGTTTGGTGAACTATGGTCTGTACCTTTCTTAACGCGCGTTTGTGATATTAATAACGCCATGGCATCAAAAATTACAGGATTGTTATATCTAGGATTTTCTATTGGAAGCCCTTTATTTGCAGTCCTTACGAATAAAATTAAAAGCCATGTTAAAGTGATGATTATTTCTTGTACCTCTGCATTAATCATCTTTAGTATCATTTGTTACGCCGCACAATTGCTGCCATTATATCTTGTCGCAACACTTTATTGTTTAGGGGGTGCTTCTATAGCAGGACAAGTTCTAACCTTTACAGTGGCCAAAGAAAATACTTCTATCGCTTTAAGTGGAACAACCGTTGGCTTTACCAATATGCTTGTGATGCTATCTGCAATTATTTGCCAACCGTTAATTGGGTGGGTTTTGGATAAAAATTGGACAGGATTATTATCAGAAACGGGTATCCGTATTTACGATAAGTCGGCATATCAAATAGCATCTCTTTCTATACCAGTTGGTATGTTGCTTTGTTTGCTGCTTTTATATTTTGTTAAAGAAACATACAAAGAATAATTTTTACGTACCCAAGTACATGAACAATGATATAAATTAAAAGAGTTACATCAAACGTTGTGATTATACAGCATAAAATAAATATTTTTTTAAGGAAATATCCAATATGTCTACAGTTGTTGTCATACCATCTAGATTAAGCGCAATGCGCTTGCCAAATAAGCCGCTTGCTATGATTGCAGGTAAACCAATGATACAGTGGGTTTATGAAAATGCGTCAAAAGCAGATGTTGGTGATGTCATTGTTGCAACGTGCTGCGATGAAATTGCAGATGTTATAAAAGGGGTAGGGGGAACAGCTGTAATTACGGACCCTGCTTTACCATCAGGAACGGATAGGGTCTTTGCTGCCGTTAAATCTTTAAGTCAAAAATATGACAAAATTGTGAATGTTCAAGGTGATCTTCCCTTTATAGATCCTAGCGCTATTAAAAAGGTTGTTGATGTGTTTCAGGCAGATTCTGATATAACCTCCCTTTGTGCGCCTATTACAGACGATTCTGAAATTGTGTCAGCTTCTGTTGTCAAACCCGTTCTTAGTTTTATTAATGACGACTTGGCAAAAGCACTGTACTTTTCCCGTTCACCTGTACCCTATGGCGCTAAGACTTATTATCACCATTTAGGGTTGTACGGCTATACATTTAATGCTTTGGAAAAATTCGTATCGCTTGCGCCATCATACTTAGAAAAAAGTGAGAGCTTAGAACAATTGCGTGCTTTAGAAGCTGGAATGACCATCCACATGGGGTTTGTCGATTCAGCACCCATTGCCATTGACACACCAGAAGATTTGGAAAAAGCACGAGCACATGCAAAAAATTTATAATAAGGCAAAAAAATGAAAATTATACTGTTAATACTCATCACATTATTTACTAATACGACCTTTCAGGCTGAATGTTGCGGTGGCTGCGGTGGTAAAGGTAATGCTGAAAAAACAATCGGTTCAATTAACATTAAAGAACCTTATTTTATTAGTAATAAAGGGGCCGCAAATGCAGCTGCTTATTTGACTATAAATAATACAGGAGATGATGAAGATCAACTGATATCAGCCTCATTTTTTGGCGCGATGATTCCTAAAGTTGAATTGCACACACATGTGATTGATGATAAAGGTGTTGCCCGTATGCGAAAAGTGGACGCGTTAATGATCGGGGCGCAGGCTGAGAAAATTTTAAAGCCTGGTGAAGATCATATTATGCTAATGAATGTGACAGATAAACTGTCAGATTCACAGTCGATTGATTTATCATTAACGTTTAAAAAAGCAGGTAAAGTGACGGTTACTTTTAAAAAGAAAGATTTAAAAGTGTCATGCTGCGGGGATAATTCGTAATTTGAATTAAGTTCGGGATAGGAAATAACAATGAAAATGATCCGTTCTGCCATTGGTGTGGCTATGTATACTATTTTTAGTCGCGCTACAGGGTTTGTGCGCGACATTTTAATGGCCAATTATATTGGCACCAGTATTGTTATGGATGCTTTGGTGATTGCCATAAAAGTGCCCAGTTTTTTAAGGCGTATTTTTGCAGAGGGTGCATTTAATTCATCCTTTATTCCTATATTTTCGGGGCTTTTGGTTGATGATAAAGAAAAGGCAAATAACTTTTTAGCTGATGTTTTATCAATCATGACATTTTTGCTGATAGCTGTTGTTGTTATTTTTGAAATTATTATGCCAAATTTTCTATCTTTTATTTTGCAAAATAATTCCCCAGAATTTATTAAATTAACGATTAACTTTTCACGCGTTACCTTTCCTTTTATCTTGTTAATATCTTTAACAGCCTTATTGAGTGGTGTTTTAAACTCTTTTGAGAAATTTACGGCTGCAGCGTCATCCCAAGTGAGTGGGAACTGTTTTATTATTTTAATTATGCTGTTATCAGCGCCTCATGAATTAGAACAAGGACAAGATGTCGCCTTAGCTATTACAGGATCTGGTTTAGTTCAATTAATGTGGGTAATCGTTCCTTGCTATATATATAATATTCGACCCAGTTTACGTATGCCAAGCCTCACACCAAGTGTTCGTAAATTTGGTCGCCGTATGGTGCCAGCAGCCCTTGGCGCGGGTGTGTTGCAGTTAAATTTATTGGTAGATGTTTATATAGCGACATTACTGCCGGATGGTACTAATGCATATTTATATTACGCTGATCGCTTATATCATTTACCAATTAGCATTACTGGAACCGCAATGGGGACAGTTTTGCTGCCGCTACTGTCCAAATTATGGCGACAAAATAAATCCGATGAGGCTCAGCACTGCCAAAATCGCGCTATAGAATTTTCATTACTGATAACGCTACCCGCCATGATAGGGCTTGTCTTTTTAAGTGAAGATTTGGTCCGTGTTATGTTTGAACACGGTAAGTTTGGCAGTGCCGCAACACGGGCTGTGGCTTATACTGTAATTGGTTTTTCAACAGGCCTTCCTGCTTATATATTGGCAAAAATCTTTAATAGCAGTTTCTTTGCAAGGCAAAATACAAAAACACCAATTCTGGTAGCTTTAGGATCAATGATATTAAATATTATCCTCAACATTCTATTTATGTATTTTACGGATCTTCGTCATGTGGGTATCGCTTTATCAACGTCAATTTCTGCGTGGGTAAGCACTGTGGGGTTGATGCTGATTTTAAAAAGTCGCCATGAAATGCTTTTTGATAAAAACCTATTGTTATTTTTTGGAAAAATTTTACTGTCATCAGTGATGATGTTTTTGGCGTTGTATTTTATGTATGATTATGTAAAGGGGTATGTTTTAATTGAAAATCCATTATACATTAAGGTTACTGGAATCATGATTTTAGTTGGTTTATCATTACTTATTTATATTGGTATGATGTGGGTATTAAAGGGTTTGAAATTTAAAGAATATATTTCAAAATTATAATCTGAAAAAAATAAGGTAACTATCTTTTGATGTCTTTAAAAATCATATTAGTGCGTACGCAAATGGCTGAAAATCTAGGTGCTGTTGTACGCGCTATGGGAAACTTTAATATTACCGATTTATGTTTGGTAGAACCTAAGTTTGATCATATAGATGAAAAAGCAATCGCTATGTCTGCCGGTAACGAACAGGTTTTAAAAAATGCTACTTTATGTTCAAGTTTAGAAGAAGCAATCGCTGACTGTCAGATTGTCTATGCGACATCTGCCTCCGTTCGGGATATGAATAAACCTATTAAATCTCCTGAAATGGCTGCTAAAGATTTGTATAATTTAAAGGGCAAAAATGCTATTATTTTTGGGCCAGAGCGATCTGGGCTTTTAAATGATGAAATTACGCTCTGCCAAAGCCTTATTCAAATACCTGTGAACCCTGATTTTTCATCCCTTAATAT
This sequence comes from uncultured Verrucomicrobiales bacterium, assembly GCA_964613645.1. Taxonomy (GTDB): domain Bacteria; phylum Pseudomonadota; class Alphaproteobacteria; order Paracaedibacterales; family UBA11393; genus UBA11393. Next base: position 7,658 of record CAZTIE010000012.1, on the reverse strand, counting down.
TGCACAAGCATCTGTTGTTGTTTTTTATGAATATTTTAAAATGCTGTCAGCTAAGGGAGCAGATGATATTAGCCAAGAAATAGATATTGCAGATAATGCCATGCGCACTGTTTTTTTTAATAAACTTGAACAAGTGTTAGATAGGCACAATTTTTGGCGTGTTCCAACTAAAAAGCCAATGATGTGGCGTAATATTAAAAATATTTTTACATCGCATCACTATACACATCAGGAAATGAAGACGCTTACAGGTATAGTGTCTGACATACTTAAACGCCGTACTAAGTATGAAAAATAACAAATCATTTGCATAAAAAGAACAAACTAACCCATTAAGTCATCCCACTGAAAGAGAAGATGAGGATGCTTATAGTTTATTCACAAGCTGGCAAAATAAATCACCACGGTCTTCAAAATTTTTAAATTGATCAAAGCTTGCGCAGCTTGGGGATAAAAGAACAACACCTTCATCGTTACCTGTTACTGCATCTCGATAAGCATCTTTTACAGCCGTTGATAAGGTATGCGATATTGTATGTGGCACACTTTCATCTTTTAAGGTTTCTGAAAAATCATGTGCAGCTTCACCAATAAGGTATGCTTTTTTAATATGGTGAAATAGGTGGTGTAAAGCTTTCAGGCCATCTGCTTTTGCCCGCCCGCCCAGTATTATGTATATACCTTTATCTTGATACGCCTTGATGGCCTTTTCAGTAGCCTCCCCGTTTGTGGCTTTACTATCGTTAATAAATGTAACATTGTTAAGTTTTTTGACATTTTGTAAGCGGTGCTGTAACCCTTGAAATGACTTTATAGCTTGTATAATTAGATTTGCCGATATGCCCGCAATATGCGCTAATGTAAAAGCTGCTAATATGTTTTGCCAATTATGTTGACCTTTTAAGGGCATGTCAGTAAGGGATGCAATAGGTGCCTCTTTTATGAATAACATACCACTATCATCAACATAATAGTCGGCTTTTAGTGTACATGATATTGATTTTACATTATGTTTTTTTTTGAATGTATTGTAGGCATCGTTGGTATAGCTATCATCAATACAAATAATTGGGTTTTGGCAACCGTCAAAAATTTTCATTTTCTCGATGCAGTATTGCTCCATAGAGCCGTGACGATCTAAATGATCGGGAGTTAGGTTTAGAAGGACTGCTGCAAAAAGATTCAATCTATCGGATAGCTCTAATTGATAAGAAGAAAGCTCTATTGCATATTTCGCATTATTGTCTACTGGTAAATCTAAAATAGGAGTTCCTATATTGCCCCCTAAAAATGCCTTGTCTTGTTGATTTGTGTTTTGAAAAATATGATGGAGTAGGGCGGTGGTGGTTGATTTGCCGTTTGTTCCTGTAATGCCAAAGGCATGGTTAGATAAAGATGGATTTTCAGAAAAAAATAAATCAATGTCTGTGATAACTGGAAGACTCAACTTTTTCGCTTTTTGTGGTAAGGGGTGAGAAGGCATAATGCCAGGACTTGTGACAACACAGGTAGTGTTATTCATATTCACATTGGTTGTGTTGTCAGAATCACCGTTCCATAGTGTGCAGGTCATGTTATTGTCTATACACCATTTTTGTACGCTGAGCCCCGTTTTTCCGGCGCCAAGAATAAGGATGTTATTTAAATTAAGGTTCATGCACGATGTGTTTATATCTGTATATACCCTAATTATAAAACACTTGAGACATTAAAATCGATTCGAAAGTTAAATTATATTTATATCTTTACCTTTTGTTAATACGTTACTTGCGACACTGAAAAAAGCATGTAGTAGATATGTGTTTTTTTTAACTATGGAGTGTATATGAAAACAATAAAAATTTTAACGGTTCTAGGTGTGTTCGCATCAGCGCCCCTTATGGCGACAGATTTGGCAGTTGAGGCCGCTCATGTTGCAACGAGTAGTGCTTCTGCCACCTCAACAGTGAGGACTTTTTTAAAAGTCGCAGATGATAAGTCTTTGACTGAAATGCAAGTTGGTAAGGTTTTAGATTTTGCCTCACAATTATATAGAAATAAATTAAGGAGTTTAGGGTTTGTTCGTGATCTGAAGCAAACCGTAGACGCACAATGTGCAGAGGCTAAGAAATATGCGAAGAAAATGGCTGGAAAACTAGGCATTTCAGAAAATGAATTCAACACTTTGTTTAAGGAAACAGAAACACTATTGCGTAATGCTTCTATCAATGACGCAGATGAAACGCTGAAGGAAATTTTGAAGATTTGTCTGCGTGTATCTTCTAATAAAATGGAAGATAGACTGACTGATGCTGGTGTTGACCCATTTATCCAAGATGTTTTGGGAGTTGTTGCAACTCAAGGTTTGGAAATTATTGCAAGTAAAGTTCCCGCTACAGGGTGTTGCGGAACTGTAACGCATACTTTGCATGATGTTTTAGAGGCAAATAAGAAAAATCATGAGCCTATTGGGTAGTAAAACGATTGTCGAATTTTGAAACAGGCCTTCTCAAATTATTTTTTGGGAAGATTTTTTAGTGTATGTATGTTGTGATGTTTTGTTCATAAACAAAACATCTATTTTTTTTTAATATTCACCGGTCATAAAATTAAAAAAACTATGCAGCATTAAGAATAATAGGCCCATTATTTGTTGCCATATAGAAATTTCATTGGGATGTTCTTCTAAAAGATCGCCTCTTGCATTTTGCCGATGCCCCATACCCTCATCATGGTTTATTGTATCTTCATATGAGGCTGCTGTGTGGGTTATGCTATCTGCTGTTGATACTGCAGATGTGTCAGTTACATGTGCATGAAATAGAGTATTAGCGGATATAAATGATATGAAAAATAAGATCATTTTCATCGTTTTTAAGTTATTAGGACCCTTATTATATCCTAACAGCGCGTTCTTAATTTTCAGTTAATGTGCTAGATCATTTTTGATACGTCTATGAGTTTGTCAAACTCTTCTTCGGTCAGCATTTCCAAATCGATTGTTGCTTGTTTTAAGGATAGGTTATTTTGATGAGCATGTTTTGCGACTTTTGCAGCATTGTCATAACCAATAACAGGATTTAATGCCGTGACAAGCATAAGACACTTATCTAAATTCTCTTGTAAAACGTTTTGATTAACAGAGATACCGTTGAGGCAGTTTTCTACAAAGCTATTCGCGCCATCCGATAATAAAGTAATAGATTGTAAAATATTATAAATGATCACTGGTTTGAATGCATTGAGTTCAAAATGACCACTTGCTCCTGCAACGGTAACTGTTGTGTGGTTTCCCATAACTTGGGCTGCAACCATTGTGATCGCTTCAGCCTGTGTAGGGTTCACTTTTCCTGGCATAATGGATGAGCCGGGCTCGTTTGCTGGAAAATTAATTTCGCCGTAGCCACAACGTGGACCAGATGCTAAAAATCTTAAATCATTTGCAATTTTCATAAAGCTGCATGCAAGAACGTTTAAAGCACCTGATAGCTCTACTAACGAATCATGTGTTGCAATGGCTTCAAATTTATTAGGTGCACTTATGAAGGGGTAAAAGGTTGCTTCTGCTATTTTTTTTGCAAAAAGTTCAGGAAAGTCTTTATCACAATTAAGACCTGTTCCAACGGCTGTAGCCCCTTGTGCTAACCGATATAGCCTTGGTAAAACAGCTTTTATTCTCTCCATTCCTAGTTTAATTTGCTCTGCATAGGCAGAAAATTCTTGGCCCAATGTAATGGGGGTGGCGTCTTGCAAATGAGTGCGACCAACTTTGATATTTTTTTGAAACTGTAATTCTTTGTTTTTTAAGGCATGATAAAATTCAAGCAAGGAGGGTAATAGGTTTTGTTGAACTTGAAGAACGGCAGCGATATTCATAGCCGTTGGAAAACAGTCGTTTGATGATTGACCGTAGTTCACATGATCATTAGGGTGAACATGTTTCTTTTTTCCGAAAAGGCCGTTTAATTTTTTGTTGGCACAGTGCGCAATAACTTCGTTTAAGTTCATGTTTGTTTGCGTGCCAGATCCTGTCTGCCATATTTTCAAAGGGAATTGATTGCTAAGATCCCCATTTACTATATCTGTACAAACATCTTGTATGGCGTTTGATATGTTAGTATCAATTTTTCCAAGCTCGTGATTTGTTTGTGCCGCCACTTTCTTTAAAAGGGCAAAGGCGTGAATGAAAGACTGTGGCATTGTTTCAGTGCCAATTGCAAAATTTTCTAATGATCTTTGTGTTTGTGCGCCCCAAAAAGCCTTTACTGGTACTTTTACATTGCCTAAAGAATCTTGTTCAATCCTTGTTCGTGTAACGCCATTTTTGATCATTTATTAGTCCTTTAATTTTACTAATGTTAAAGATAGGAGAAAGGTCAGCCCATACACAATAGGAATAAGGGAGAACGCGAATAAGTAATCGGATGACGTATAAACTCTAAGGCCAGTTTCAGAAACGCCGCCGGACCAGAAATAATCAAGTAGGATCCCTATTAAATGCATTAAGAGTGCACTTCCCGTCATGTTTACTGTATTGGTATAGCCCAGAGAAAGTCCACGTGTTCCAGTATGAGCAGCGTGTGAAATGGCAGAAAAACACAGTATTTCGGATCCTGAAAAAAAACCAAAGAAGAAAAAGATGGCATCTATCGTAAAATATGACAGTGACGTGGAATATATCAAAATTGTAATGCAGGTTCCCATAAAGACAATACAAAGTTGTATTCCTAATTTTTCTCGCTTTATATGTTCAAAAAGAGCGGGGACAATAAAGCTTCCTATACACAGCCCTAAAAATGTATAAGCTACAGATTCAGCGGCAGCGCTACGAGTCATGTTATATTTTTCCATCAGGAGAGCAACTCCCCATGTGTCTGAAATTGCTGAAAATGGTGCGTAAATGCCAAAAGTAAGCAATGAGTATATTAAGATAGGGCGTGACTTAATAACAAGTTTTAAAGATTCCAGTATTCTATTTTTTATATTTCTATAATCTTCTTTCTGTTCACTTTTTTTTGTGGAAGGTATGAAAAAAATAGAGGCCAATAATAGTGCAAATCCACCGATTGAGCTTATAAGACCTGCTTCACGCCATCCTATTTGTTGCATTAAGTAGGTTTGCGGTTTGCCTGCGAGCAAAGCGCCGACTGTTCCAATTGCAAGCGTTAAGCCCATAAAGGCTCCTTGGTAGCGACGTGGAACGTAGTCGCCAATGAGTTTAAGGGCAGAAATAAGGGAGGATGCAGCACCAGCGCCAATTAAGATACGCGAAAAATAAATCAATTCAATGCTATTGCAGCTGTAAAATAAGGCTGTTCCGATTGAACATGAAAATATTGAAAAAATTGCCGTATTTTTGATGCCGAAATGATCAAGAAATAAGCCAACAGGAATCTGGGCCATGCCATATACATACGCAAAAATTGCTGGAATTAAAGCAAACTGAACCGCACTTAAATTAAAGGCTGTCCGTAATTCGCTTATCATAATGCTTGGACCTATGCGTATAAAATATTGATAGGCAAAAAACAGTGATAAGATAAACCACGTCGTATAAATAATACGTTTAGATGGTGTGTGCTGTTCTGTCATCAGCTTATGGTTTCCAAGCCGTGTATCCAGCTTTCTTTTTTGCAGCTATGGTTGTGTCTTTCGGCGTGTGTTTAAATCCAGTACCTGTTAAATTTGGATAGCTCATTTTTTTATAATGCGGTGCTAAATTTTCACTTAAAGGGATAGGGGAATTATGGTGCATCCAACTATGCCACTGTGGGGGTATTTTTGTAGCGTCATGACACCCTTTATAATGTACCCATCTTTTTTTAGCATCATTTTTATGTCTGTAGTATTTATTGCCAAAGGTATCCTGTCCAACAAATTCTCTTGTCAACCATGATTTTAAGACGAAAAAAATGTTTGTCATACGCGGGCCTAAAATGAAAAATGAGGGGCTATTTATAACATAAAACAATAGTTTTTAAGAAATGATTAAGAGTTATTGCGTCTTAAAAAAGATGGTATATCTAAATAATCAGCATTGTCCTCTGTCTCAGTACTTTCTGATGTTTCTAGTTGAGTATCATCGCTTTGAGTGTGATGTGCTGGTTTATTGCGAGCACCTGTGAACCGTTCAAAAAGAGAGGGTTTTCTTTCTTTTTGGGTGGTGCTAGGGTGATCGTGTGATTTTAAAGCATTAAATACTGGAGATTCTGTTTGTCCATTTGACGTAGGCTCTTCTACTGTTAAGTGAGTTTCATTCGCCTGTTCTTGAATATTCGATTCTGTAAGCGCTTGTTCTTGAACTTTTCTTTCTTCTGACATGTTGAGAGTTGGCGCTACGGGGTCTGAAAATTGATTATCACGTTGTTCTGGTGGTTGTGTTGTAAAGTGATTGAATGACGGGGTTTGTGGTGAAAAAGAATCTGTTTGTGGGGTGCTTTGTTGTATCGGAGCATTTTGTGGTATAGATATTGTTTGAGTTACTGCCCCTATACCTGTTGCAACAACAGATACACGCATGCGACCATTTAATTTTTCGTCAAATGTTGAGCCGAAAATAATGTTAGCTTCTGAATCAATATCATCACGAATACGGTTTGCTGCTTCATCAACTTCATATAATGTCATGTCATACCCACCAGTGATGTTAATAAGTACGCCGCGTGCACCCTTCATAGAGACATCATCAAGAAGTGGATTGGATATAGCTGCTTCAGCAGCGTCTAATGCGCGACGGTCGCCTTCCGCTTCGCCAGTTCCCATCATGGCTTTACCCATTTCACCCATGACAGAGCGAATGTCGGCGAAATCAAGATTGATTAAACCGGGCATAATCATAAGATCGGTAACGCCACGAACACCAGAATAGAGAACATCATCTGCCATTTTAAAGGCGTCAGCAAATGTTGTTTTTTCATTTGCAATTCTAAATAGATTCTGATTTGGGATGATAATCAGTGTATCAACATGTTTTTGTAATTCTTCAATGCCTTTCTCTGCGGTACGCATGCGGTGCGAACCTTCAAAATGGAAGGGTTTGGATACAACACCAACCGTTAAGATGCCGCTTTCACGGCTGGCACGTGCTATAACGGGCGCTGCACCTGTTCCTGTACCGCCACCCATGCCGGCTGTGATAAAGACCATGTTGCTCCCTTGAAGGTATGCAATCATTTCATCAATAGATTCTTCAGCAGACGCTCTGCCAACTTCAGCTTTTGACCCTGCACCAAGACCCTGAGTAATGCTCATCCCTAAGGTTAATCTTTTTTCTGCATCAACAAGCGAGTTCTGTAAAGCTTGAGAATCTGTATTAGCTGCAAAGAAATCAACACCTTCTAGTTTGGCACGAATCATATTGTTGATAGCATTTCCACCAGCACCACCAACGCCGACAACCGATATTCTTGGCCCATTTTCGGTTGTATTTATTGTGTTGTTTGATAAGTTGTCTTTTTGTGCGCTAGGTGCCATTTTTAAATTCCTTAGGGTATGCAAATGTATACAGATAAATATAGTATAGCTAAAACTTTATTTTTGGAAAAGAAGTAAATACACAATTGCCTAAATAAATAATAATATAGAAATGTATTTGAAAAAAATGGTGCCCAGAGCAGGAATCGAACCAGCGACACAGGGATTTTCAGTCCCTTGCTCTACCAACTGAGCTATCTGGGCAA
>CAZTIE010000011.1:0-19568 GCA_964613645.1 uncultured Verrucomicrobiales bacterium | reverse complement strand
AAGAAATCAACTTTTTTTTATAGAGAACGTTTACACAGAAAATCCACTATACTGACGAAAAAATATTAACGCAAAGGTTATGCAAAGGTCTCTATATCGATAATAAATTTGAAATAACCATACGGAACAAATGCATCTTACGCAAGAAAAGTCTTTATTCTTTAGCAGACTTCTTTATACATATGTACACATTTTTTTTGCCATTTTTCGTCATAATATAAAAAGCCAGCCTTTTTGTATCTCTCTAAATCATCTTTTAGCACACCAAATAATTTACCTGGGCAAAAAGTATGTGCGGCACACGGAGACAGCGTTTGCAAACAGATAGATGGGTACGGTTCTATATTGTGTGGAGCATCTGCAATATTAAGACCGATACTAAGCAGTAGGTCGTCAGACATGTTTTCAATCATAATCCCCCCAAGTTTTTTTATATTGCCGGTGGCTGCGTCTTCAATCACAATATCATTTGGCCACTTAAAGGCATAATTATGAAAGTTTAGCACTTGCAAGTACTGACCAATAGACACCGCAAACACAAATGCAAGTTCACTACTATTAAGAGGGGCTACACTGGCATCTTTAAATATAAAGGTTCCATGAAAATTCCCAAAAACACTTTTCCATGGAGTGCCACGCCGACCAAATCCATTTGTTTGCATGCCAGCTTGTATAAGCGTATCTTCTTGTATAATTTCATGCTGTTCACGTGCGTAAGTATGTGTTGATGCTAGTGTTTCAAAATAGATAATGCGCCCCATTTTTAAGCGCTTAGTTCTAATACACTGTGATTAACATCTTGTATAATACGCTTACCAAGACCCGTTAATACTTTTCCAGGGCCGACTTCAATAAAGTTATCTACCCCTAAAGATTCTAGCGTTAAAATAGATTCACGCCAACGCACACGCCCACAAATTTGTTCAACCAGGCATTCTTTAACGTCCTCTTTTTTGGTTATCGGTTGTGCCATGACGTTACAGACAACAGGGATGATCGGGTCCTTTAGAACAACTTTAGATAAAGCATCTTGCATAATATCTGCAGCTTTTTGCATTAAATGGCTGTGAAAAGGGGCACTTACGCTTAAAGGAATACAGCGCTTCGCCCCCTTGATTTTTAAAGATTTTATCACTGCTTCCATAGAGTCGTTTAAACCACTAATAACAACCTGCCCGTTGCTATTATCATTTGCCACAACACATGTATTATCATTTGGCAAGCACGCTTCAATATCTTCTATAGTAAGCCCAATAATGGCAGCCATAGACCCTTTACCTTCTGGAACAACTTCTTGCATGGCGCACCCACGGGTATAAACCAGCTGAATAGCATCTTCAAAAGTTAATGCTTTGGCAGCAACCAGTGCAGAGTATTCACCTAAAGAATGCCCCGCAACATAAGAACTTACTTCTGAAATGTCTTTACCCTGTTCTTCTAAATAACACCTTAAAATAGCCGCACTGGCTGTGACCAATGCAGGTTGTGCATATTGTGTTAATGTTAGTTTTTCTAAAGGACCATTAAAAATAATATCAGACAAATTAAAATTTAAAATATTATTTGCTGTATCAAAAAGTTTTTTTACATGCTGATATTTTTTATATAAAGTTTCAACCATACCAACGGTTTGGGATCCTTGACCTGGAAATAAAAGTGCATACATGGTATCGATCTAATACAAAATTCAAATTTATTTTTACCAAAGAAATAAAAAAAAATCAAGTTGTTAAGTTTTTCTTAATCTTTTGATGGGTATAACTAAGTTATGGGGAAAGAATCCCAGATTATGTTAAACATTAAAAATCACAGGAAGTGAGAATAGAACATGGTAGATAGTATTAATACAAACACAGCATCTATTGCTGCACGTAACGCACTTGCAAAAAACAACAAAGATCTTGCGAAAGAGCAACAAAACTTAGCAACAGGTAGCTTGATTGCTGACCCTTCAAACCTGCCTGGTCCAGCGGGTGTGGCATTTTCAATTTCTGTAGATATTAAAACAACACAAGTCGCAGCTAAAAACATTGTACAAGGTGAAGCTTATGTTCAAACTGGTACTGGTGCACTTGCAACACTACAAGAACTACACGAACAAATGTCAAACCTTGCAGCAACAGCAAACAACGATATGACATTAGACGCCGAAGCGCGTGCAAACTTACAACTTGAAATGGATGCATTGCAAGCAGAAGTTGAAAATGTGGTTCAAACAACAAAGTTTAATGGTGTATCTTACTTTACAAATATAGATGCAGCTTCTATGCAAGTTGGTACTGAAGGTTCAACAATTTTAACACACACACACGTTGATCTAAGTTCAATTGAAACGGGTGCAACCGGTAGTTTTGATTTAAGTACATCAGGTGGTGCCCAAACTGCATTAGATAATATTTCAACTGCTAGAACAACCGTTAATACTGAAGTTGCTACATTGGGTGCATTAAAGTCTAGAATGGGCTTTATTGCAAACAACCTTGGCACAACAATTCAAAACTTTTCTGGTGCAAAAGCAGCCTTTGCTGATACAGATATTCCAGCAGCTTTGGAACGTTCTCAAACACTAGGTGCTTTGGTTGACGTTGCGGGTTCAATGATGAGTAAGTCTTTGGAAAAAGCCGGTAAACTTTCTGAACTTGTGAAATCAGCACGTTAATTTTTCACAATCACTTAATAAAAACACCCAGGCAAGTCTGTTTGGGTGTTTTTTTATACTTAATCACTCATATTTTTTATAGCTGCAACAACATTTCGCTTGTCTACCTCTGTAAGCCCCACAAATAAAGGCAAACTAATGCACGCTTTATAATAAGTTTCTGCACCAGGTAACGTCATTTTTCCATACAAATCTTCATAATACGGGTGTTGATATAACGGCATATAATGAATTTGTGTACCTATACCTTGATCGTGCAGTTCTTGAACAACCTGTTGGCGCGATTTGCCAATAGTATCAAAATCAAAAAAAGCAACATACAAGTGCCACGCTGGTTGTGCATAAGGCAAACGCTTCATTGTTTTAACATGTTTCATACCTGATAACGCCCTATCATAATAATCAACAGTTTTCTGCCTATTTTGCTTAAAATAGTCAAGTTTCTCTAGCTGAGATGCCCCCAGTGCACAGTTAATATCACTAATGCGGTAATTGAAACCCAGTTCTTGCATTTCATAATACCAAGGTCCGTGGCTTTCATTTTTCAAACGGTTTTCACCCCGTATCATGCCGTGGGTTCTTAAATCACTTAGGCGCTGATACAGTACGGGGTCTTCTGTCATGACAGCGCCCCCCTCCCCCATGGCAATGGTTTTAACAGGGTGAAAAGAAAACGTTGTTAAATCTGAATATACATTAGAACCAATTGAATGCGACACCCCTTTTGAATCAACATAAGATGTGCCAATAGCATGTGCAGCATCCTCTATAATTTTTAAACTATGCTTTTGTGCGAAGGCATGGATATCTTCCAAATTGGCACACTGACCTGCAAAATGAACATTAATAAGCGCTTTAAAATTTCCATTGGGATTTTTATGCATTGCATCTTCCAAGGCCTGAACCGTAATTAATGCTGTATCTGGGTCTATATCAACAAAGACAACATCAGCTCCCGTAAAGCGTACAGCATTAGCGGAAGCTAAAAACGTGATCGCTGGCACCAGAACAGTGTCACCCGGCCCCACATTTAGGGCTAGCAAAGCAAGGTGCAATGCCGTTGTTCCATTTGAACAAGCCGATGCATAAGACGCGGTTGTCAGTTCTTTTAGCTTGCTTTCAAACTGTGCAACATGTGGTCCACATGTTAGCCAATCCCCCTTTAAAACATTAACAACAGCATCTATATCTTTTTGGTCAATGCATTGGCGGCCATACGAAATCATTTTACATCTATTGAATATGAATTAGTGAACTTATTATAGTAACAATGCGTTTCCCTCGCAAGCGTATCAATAATTCTTATTTCTATTATTCTCATTCTCTCAGTGTTTGCCTATAGGCCGATAGTGTCTTGGCATATGTGCATTTAATCTTTGACAACATCTGTCTTCCCAGCGCAAATTTATAAAAACAGATCCCATATTTACTTCTGTAATTATCATATAAGCTTTGTACTACATATTTTTCAAGATAAGGCATCATCCTGTTCAGACTTATTAATACAAAATATGTGACAGTTAATAACTGTGAACACAAAAAAAATTAAAATATCAATTTATGAGTTTGACAAAAAAACATTCTGTTCTATAATACATAAAAAGATTAGAAAGGATTTTACAATCATGAAAACAAAAAACATACTATCCCACCTACTATTGATTCTTTTAATATCTGCGCAAACAGCTTTTTGTGCAGCAGAAGCTGCCAGTGCTCCTCATACTCATGAACATAGCAGCAGATTCCATGCTCTGGATTTTACTTTAGGTGACAGGGGCTTAGATGGCTCTTTTCTTGCAATCCCCCTCCCCCCGTGCATGCAAGCAAAAACTGCACTAACATTCTTACCACACGAATATCAACAAGTCCTAACCAGGTTCATGCAGGACAACTTAAGTCCTGAAGAAGAAAAGGGAATAAAACAACGCCAAGATGAATTAAGACAACAATTTGGTGATCAAGTGCCAACACCTAAACGTGCACTTGCCTGTGTTGGCGGGGGTTCTAAGGGTCTTTTAGAGATTATTTCTTTGACTTATCTAGAAACAATCATGAACGAGACTAAAAACCAAACCGAATACAATAGTGATAATAATCGTGCTGAAGGTACGTATATTTATATTAGTGATTTATTTGATTGTGGAGGCGGCACATCCACTGGATCTATTATTGCTGCAGGGCTATTTTATAATAAAGATGGTGTTCGTTACAAAGCATATGAAGTGGCACAATTATATGTGCGTTGCCTAGGTGTTATATTTGGGGAGAGACACAGCCAGTACGCAGTAGGGTGCGCACAATATAAACCTGATAGCTTAAAAAATTTACTGGCTATATTCTTTCAAACCTCCACTATGAGCGATGCTTTTTCTCGTAAAAGAGTGAACATTTTTGCGGTAGACAGTAAAAATCATACTTTACTAGAATTTAGTCAAGATACTTGTAATCCCCTATCAAAAGCTCAGCTAGTTGACGCAATTTTATCATCATCTGCAGCACCATCATATTTTCCACCACACAACTTTACTTTGATGGATATCCAGTATACAGCAACAGATGGTGGTACCTTTCAAAATGATCCTAGTAATATTCTTGTCAAACGTTCTAAAGCATCAGAACTGTATACATTTGGTGCAGGGAGTGGCCTTGAAGATTCAATTAAAAAAACTCTTGAATCTGCAGGGAGTTGGAATGCAAAAATTGGAGCACTTTCCGTGTTTTATTCAGGAAAAGATGTTAGTGAAAATCCTACAAAAGATGAATGTTTACGTGATCTAACAGATGCAGATAATCCTCTTTCATTTTTCATTAAAATCAATCCTCAATTAGTAGAGGGTATGGATTTGGATTCTACAAGCGATTGGTTTGTACATCAGTCTATCACAGCTGCAATTCGTGAAACAGAAACAAACGTATTTGCGCGTATGGTTCAACAATTAGGCTTTAAAATGCCAGGTACCGAACATGAAAATCAAAAAACAGTATTATGCCCCTACGGATGTTTAGGCTTAACAACCGAACTTAGAATGCACGCATTACGGGATATATACACGCTTGATTTTAGCGTGTGCACACCCGATGGAACGGACGGTCTTACGAAACGTGGTCAATTATTTGCAGATTATATTAACAATGGTATTGCACAATATGGTTATGAATTTTTAACAATGGTTTCCTTTGAGCTTACTCCTGATAATATGGCGCTAATTCAAGAACTAAGCGAGAATACACAAACAGCATTTAAATTTTACCATGCCGCGCAGTTACCTTTACAAGATAAATCTTTAGAAATAACTTTTGAGGATTGGTGCTTACTTCTAAATAAAGATGCACATTTTCCAGAAGTGAAAGTAAATACAAAAGATGCTGGAGCAGAAGATGCTGGTGAAGAAGAAGTAGATGATTTTGTTATAGTTGAGAGCCCTACAAGTGCAGATAAACAAGTGAGAAATACAGAGCTAACACAAAAGATTTGTCAACATTTTTTACAGTTATGCCGCGCTCTAGGAATTCACCAGCACAATGACAGAAAATTAAATTTATTTAGTCAATTATATTTTCAAGCCTTAACATCGAATTTAACGCTTGATGAAAAAATACAGATTAGAACAATGCTTCATACTGATAGCGCCACAGCCTTAGATATGATGAATGAAAGTGTTGCAAGTCATACTGCAACAAACAGTGGATTTATTGCAAGACTTACCGGATGTCAACAAACCAGATTAGCAGGACTCGCTAACGCATTTACGCAATATGTAAAGCTTGTCAAAGCACCATCGACTGCTCTACCACAGGTCGCCAGTATGCCCTCTCCTAAAGGATCTAACACCTCTCTTGCAAGTCCAACAGCAGCACAAGCTGTACCGGATAATAAGCCAACAGCTGTACTACCTACGGGATTTGGAGCTATGCTACAGAATGCAACACCTGAACAAATAGCAGAAATGACAAAACAGTTACAAGAAAAAGAAAAATAAACAACATAATAAATTCCTCTTAAGCTATTAATGCTGGTATACTATGTGAGAATTATCGTAAGGATTATAGGATGAATAAAAACAGCGCCACAACACTTGCCATTAAGATTGATGTGGATACAGCACGGGGCACTGCTGAGGGTGTGCCACCGCTGCTGTCTATTTTTAAGGAGCTTAGCATTGAAGCGACATTTTTATTCTCCCTCGGGCCAGACAACACCGGGCGTGCAATAAAGCGCATTTTTAGACCTGGATTTTTCTCTAAAGTATCGCGCACATCTGTATTATCTGTTTATGGGTTTCGCACACTTTTGTATGGAACAGTTTTAAAGGGCCCGCATATCGGCAGAAAATACGGCAATATTATGCGCCTTGCCAAAGATGCGGGCCATGAAGTAGGCATCCATACCTATGATCACATTCACTGGCAAGACAACCTGCATAAAATGACACAACCACAAGTGCGCGCAGAAGTTACAAAATGCTGTGAAACGTTCCAAGAAATTTTTGGCACACCAGCACATACAATGGGTGCTGCTGGGTGGCAGGCAAATAAAGAATCCCTTGCTGCCTATGACGATGCAGGATTTTTATATGCATCAGACACACGGGGAACCACACCGTTTTTTCCAAAAATAAAGCAGCGGGAATTTAAAACACTTCAAATACCAACGACCCTACCCACGTTAGATGAGCTTGTGGGAAGACCTGAATACCCATTTGAAAGTTTGCATAATCACTATTTAAGTTTAATGAAACCAAATCAGTTAAATGTACTCACAATCCATACAGAACTTGAAGGCATGCATTATTTAGATTGGTTTAAAGAATTATTGATAAAAATACAAGATGCGGGTATTCACATCGTTCCTGTAAAAACGTTAGCACTAACAGCCTTGAAACAAAAAGAAAAAGTGCCTAACTGTCAGCTAATCCAAAAAGAAATTGATGGCAGGTCAGGCTTACTTGCCTGCCAGGGATAAGTAGCTTAGAAGCTATCACACCTGTGCATTCCTCTTGGGGTCAACTCTTTTTTTTCCGCCATCTGCTTTAACATTAGCAGATGGGCTTCCGGATCTATAGGTACGTCATCATCTGCTGCAAAACGACCACATCTAGCACTACTTTTCTTCATACTATTTAACATATCAGCCAACTCTGAACAAGAGGCTAATATTTCGAAAGAGATTGTATCACTAAGGATACGCACCAAACCATTATTTTTAGTATAAACAAAAACGCTAGACTCAATAATACTTTGCTTAAGAGTGGAAGGAAAACAATCCCATATTCCTGGTGTTGAAGTTAGTTTTTGTTTTATTGATTGTGCCATTGTATCTGCTATAGATTCACACACACTAATATGCAAAGTAGCATGGGCGGGGTCATCAAGGACCATAGAACGTATTGTGTTTACTATTATCTGATTTCTATACTGCAACCCTAAACGTTGCTTCTCAGTAAGATTATCAAACTTACCGCTCTGCTTTGCTGTAACTATCTGATTTCTAAGAAAAGCGTCTAATTGCTCTAAAACACTCTGGGGCTTTTCATTTGCTGTAACTATGTGTTTTCTAAGAAAAGTGCCTAATTGCCCTAAAACACTTTGGGGCTTTTCACTCGGTGTTCCAGCTCTTAATGGAGGTTTATTAGGATCACGCATACCTAGTGGTGTCGTCGGTTCTTCAGCAAGCACACCTGATGCTTGTCGCGACAGCTCTTCTGGCTGCATTCTAAAACTTCCGGACTTTCCTGCCGCCGCTAATGCACTGCCAAAACTGGCATTGTCTGAAACCACTGGGGAGCCAAACAGGTTTTCAGCATGTTCAGTACCACATAAAAAACTGCTCATACTAAGGGATAAAATTGGGGTGATGTAACGAAGTGACATAAGAAACCTTTTGGTTGTGTCGTTTACATATCTGACATAAAAACACACAATTTTACAAAATACTAGTGAAAATTTTAGATTAATTAAAATTAAATTATTTTTCGTGGTCATTTATTGAAAAATGATAGCGTATTAGATACTTTTTTTCGCAAAAACTTGCCTCAACAGCCTGCTTAAGTGTATAAATAGATAATGTTATACCTTATATTTATCATCAATGTCAGACTTTAAAAACAGCGTATTTTTACCAAAAACATCTTTTGCCATGAAGGCAGGCCTTAGCCAAAAAGAGCCAAACTTCCTAAAACATTGGGATACCATTAAATTATACGATCGTATTCGTGCTAATTCTAAAGGAAAAAAGAAATTTATTCTGCACTATGGCCCCCCTTATGCAAATGGAAACATCCATATTGGCCATACGCTAACAGAAACATTGAAAGATATCATCGTTAAAACCAAACAAATGCAAGGATTTGATGCACCACTCGTTCCTGGTTGGGATTGTCACGGCCTACCAATTGAATGGAAAGTGGAAGAAGCTTACAAGAAAAAAGGCATTCAAAAGCAAGACGTTGATCCATTAGAATTAATGCATGAATGCCGCGCTTTTGCAAATAAATGGATCCCCATACAAAAGGAAGAGTTTAAGCGTCTGGGCATTATTGCAGACTGGGCAAATCCATATATTACAATGGATTTCAAAACTGAAGCACGAATTGTTCGTGAAATATCAAAGTTCTTAATGAATGGTTCTTTGTACCGCGGATTAAAACCTGTGCCGTGGTCAGTTGTTGAACAAACTGCCCTTGCAGATGCTGAAATTGAATATCAAGACCGTGTCAGTGATTCTATTCATGTAACTTTTCCTGTTTTAAAAACAGATCAAGGAAGTTTAAAAGATGCCCATGCGGTTATTTGGACAACAACACCTTGGACACTGCCAGGAAACAGAGCCATTGCCTACGGCGAAGACTTCACCTACGCACTGTTCATGCATAATGACAAAAAATTAATTATTGCGGAAGACCTATTACAAAGTTTTGCTAAAGTATTAGAAATAGATACACCTGAAATCTTAGTCACTTTTAAAGGCAGCGCTTTAAATAACACAATTTGCGCACACCCACTAAGGGAAAAGGGATATGATTTTGACGTACCTTTAATTAGCGCCGATCATGTAACAACTGAATCTGGAACAGGTCTTGTCCATACAGCACCTGGACACGGACAAGAAGATTTCATTGCAGCAAAAATTCACAATATTACAGTACCTGAAACCGTATCTGCTGATGGCCTTTACAGAGAACATGTACCAATGTTTGCAGGCATCCATGTATTTAAGGCTAACCCAATTGTCATGGACGCATTAGCGGCTGAAGGATGTCTTTTAAAAGCATCTAAACTAACGCATAGTTATCCACATTCATGGCGTTCAAAAGCCCCCTTAATTTACCGTGCAACAGCGCAGTGGTTTATATCCATAGAACATAACAATCTACGTGACAAAGCCTTAAGCGAAATAGATCGCGTAAATTGGGTACCTGAACGTAATAAAAATCGTATCAAATCTATGGTAGCATCGCGCCCAGATTGGTGCTTATCGCGCCAGCGTACTTGGGGAACACCGATCAGTATTTTTGTTAACAAAACAACGGGTGAACCTCTTCGTGATCAAGAAGTTCAAGACCGTATTATTAAAATAATTGCCTCAGAGGGAGTTGAGGCCTGGATCAAACGTCCATCTTCAGATTTTCTAGGTGAGACGTATAATGACCAAGACTATGAAAAAGTAAAAGATATTGCTGATGTTTGGTTTGATAGTGGCTGTAGCCACGCCTATGTTTTACAAGACAGAGAAGAACTATCATGGCCTGCTGATCTTTACTTAGAAGGTTCTGATCAACATCGTGGTTGGTTTCAATCTTCGCTATTAGAATCATGCAGCACTATGGGACAAGCACCTTATAATACGGTTGTGACACATGGTTTTACCCTAGATGAAAAAGGCTATAAAATGTCTAAATCATCAGGAAACGTTATTGTGCCACAAAAAATTATTGACCGTATTGGTGCAGACGTATTGCGCCTTTGGGTTATTAATACAGATTACACAGAAGATCAGCGTATTGGCGAAGATATTTTAAAACAACAAGAAGATATTTATCGCCGCTTTAGAAATACATTACGTTATCTTTTAGGCGCACTTAATGGATATTCTGATACTGAAAAAGTTAATTATGACGAAATGCCGTCTTTAGAAAAATGGGTATTACACCGTTTATCTGAATTAAATGACTTACACATAAAATACACAGATAATTATGATCTAAGTGCTTTTTACGCAGCATTGCACTCATTTTGTGCACAGGATTTATCCGCATTTTATTTTGATATTCGTAAAGACGTTTTATACTGCGACCATGAAAATGACCTGATTCGCAAGTCAACCCGTACTGTTATGGATACAGTTTTAAATGCTTTGATGCGCTGGATTGCCCCTGTACTGAGTTTTACTGCAGAAGAAGCATGGTGGAGCTATACTGTAAACCAAGAGTCATCTATTCATGAACAAGAGTTCCTATCAATTCCAAATAATTGGAAAGATGAAGAACTTGGTGAATATTGGAAAAAAATTCGCCATTTCAGAAAAGCCATTACAGGCGCCCTAGAAGTTGAACGCAATGCAAAAACAATTGGCTCTAGCTTGCAGGCTCATGTATTTATTTATGTAACACCTGAAATTTCTAAAACGTTAAAATCTCTCGATTTATGTGAGCTGTCTATTGTATCACAAGCAACATTAATGATTGCGGCACCACCAGCGGAAGCATTAACTTTAAACGAAGTTGAAGGCATTGGTGTTGTTGTTGATATGGCAAAGGGTGAAAAATGTGTTCGTTGCTGGAAAATAACGCCTGAAGTTGGACAAGATGATCGCACACTACCAACAGTCTGCCACCGATGTGAAAAAGTAATACAAAAGAAAGATTAGAACAACCAATGAACTGTTCGAGTCGTCAAAAAAAATCAGCTGTGGTTTTTGTGCGTAATATGCGAAAGGTTTATGCCATGATTGTGCAACATTTTCAGAAAATATTATGTGCTGCAAAATGGAAAAGTGCCAAAAAATATCATAGTGCGTGAAACTATTAACGACCGCGCAGAGCAACTATATGGTATTAGTCAATACAACACTACAACTAAGCCCCCCCCTTGCTGTTATAATGCATATAGTTTTTGGAATTGTTTATTCTGCTGTATTTTATGACACACCCTTTTTTAAATGGTATGACATACTCCCTGGCTTCGTATTTATTATCTGGGAAGTCATTCTCATTTTCAGAAAAAAACGTATTAAATTTTTTCCATACAAAAAATCCACAGGGTGAAAGCCTGTGGATTTTCAAAGTTCATCTGATTTAAGACGTATTATTTACATTGCTTCTTAACATCATCAAGTCTTAAGAACCGTACAAATTGGTCCCGCTGTTTTTCTGTTAAAGAAGTGTCTTTTGATAGCGCTTTGATTTGCTCACAATTTTTTTCTAATTCAACTTTTAATAAAGTTTTATGTCTATCTCTTTTTATAGCCCACCCTCGGTTGACTATATACCCCATTAGAACCTCTTCTTGTTTTGTCAGACTTCTAGTTTTAACTTTTTCATCTTCATCTGAATCACCATCTCCAACTACTGCTACTGTTGAAACTTCTTCATCTAAATCACCATCTCTAACTACTGCTGCTGCTGTTGAAACTTTTTTATCTAAAACATCATCCGGATCCACATCACTACCAGAAGGTATTCTAGGAGGCAGGGCACCTACAGAACACGTTCCTTCTGGCTTTGTTAGTGTGTCTTCTGCTTTAGCCAGCAACATTTGTGTGCATTGCTCTAAACAATTTTGCGCACTCTGCCCTACCCCAACAAATTGTTCAACAAATGCAGCATATCCATCATAAAAATTATAAAGTGCGGCATTAACAGCTTTTTTATTAACACGGCCAGTATTATGTTTTGTAAGCTCTTCTTTTAGCTTTGCTTTAACATCTTGTATATCTTTTTTAACTAAGTGTCTTGAAAAACGTTTATCACGTAATCCTTTAGCACGCGCAGATAGAGAAAACTCTTGTTCAGACTCTGCTTTCAAACGTTGAATTTTTGCTTCATTTTCGTTAACAGATGCTTGAATTTCAGCAATATTATCAGAAAACCCAGCAATCATCCCGTCTATTTTTTTAATAACCTCTACTTTAGACTTGTCCACACCTTTCAGCTTATTTTCTGTCACTTTTTTTCTTGTTTCAAGTGAGGCAATTTCGGCTTTTTGACCATCAATTTCTAATTCTAAAAATTTGATTTCTCTTTTTAATTTATCTGTTTTTGTATCCGAACTTAAAGAAGCTGATATATCTTCGTCTTCCAACTTTTCATACTGCATTTGTTTTTCTGCTAAGGTAGCACGTAAAGATTTAACTGCTTCAGGCTCTTCTTTTGTCGAATTAAAACCATTTAATGCTGCCTCATACGCAGCATGCAGATCTGTTACTTCTTTTAGAGAAGCTGTATATGCTGCACTTTTATTTAAAACAATATGATCAATCGAAATAAACTCCCCTTTTTGCGCACGCTTTATAGCTTCATCTTTAAAATCCTGATTAGCCAATTTTAAAAGAATGCGCTTATCAATCACATTTTTTGAAAGGGCGTCTAGAGGATATTGATCCATTTCTTGTGGAAGAGCTTTAATCGCCATCGGCTCAGAAAACGTGGGTGATATTATACCAAGTGCAATCAGGCTAATACCTGTTATCTGTTTAATATTCATAAAAAA
This sequence comes from uncultured Verrucomicrobiales bacterium, assembly GCA_964613645.1. GTDB lineage: Bacteria > Pseudomonadota > Alphaproteobacteria > Paracaedibacterales > UBA11393 > UBA11393. The sequence continues at coordinate 6,202 of CAZTIE010000011.1, read as the reverse complement.
ATCCTTTTCTCTTTTAAATATCTTTATTTATATTTTATCAGCAATTCGTTAACAAAATCTTAATTTTAGCAATTATATTATTTTATCTAAGTTATTTTTTACCTATACTAAATAGATACACTTTTAAATTAATTTAAATTTTATGCAAAAACTCACGTTACTTACGATTGCAATAACATCTTTCACGCCTCTAAACAGTTTTTCAGCTAACGAAGCTTACACTCCTCCATTAGGCAGTCTTAGAAAATGCGCAAGGGTTCATGCTCCACCGCTACATTATACTGCAGAATTTGGTGGAGGAGAAGTATTCACAGGGCTCACAAAAAATCCACCTGGAGCTCCTATTGCGCCCCACCTTACTGCTGACCAGGATCACCTGGCAGGAAAACGATTGTGTTATGACACTCCTATTTCTGGTGATCAGATAATACCTTTCATCCTTCAAAATCCAGCAGTAGATTTTTTCCAAGATGCATTTATCACGAAAACAGATCACGTTCATTGCCCACGATCACTTTCTTTGTTAACACTTCAAGAATTATTTAAAATTATTATGGACCTAAAAGACATCATCAACCCTCAGTTTTTGTTACCACCTAATGCATTTAGCGCACATCAACCCAATACTGCAAAAATCCTTGTTTCCTTACAATCAGCAGAGGCATTATTAACAACCATTCCAGCTGAAAGTGGATTCAAATACTTAACAGAAGCTTCCTTACAAGAAGATGGTCATATTTTTATGCCCCTATTAAAAAGGGTGATTACGATGGACAGACTTTTAGTGATATTAGAGATATCAGAAGACTCTGAATATGCGATGTCTACCCTATCAGATGACTTGAAAAAACGTGTTCGTGAGGCTTGGAAACTTAAATTGAATCTTGAATCGACCACTGTCGTTAATACAAAAAAAAGAAATCGACCCCACAGAAAAAAAAGTTAACATTAACCTGAACAGACATACAAAACAAACTCACTTGAATATTTAAAAGCAAATCATTATAAAAAATATTAATTTCTTCCTTTTCCGGCCGTTATCCTCTATAATTTAGGCACAAGATAAAATTTTAAATAAAGCGACTCATGGCATCTTATCAATATATTTATGTTATTAAAGACCTATCCAAAGTTTACCCCGGTGGTAAAGAAACATTAAAGGGTATTTACCTTTCTTTCTTTCCTGGGGCAAAAATCGGTATTATAGGCCCAAACGGTGCTGGTAAATCAACCATCATGAAAATTATGGCGGGCCTTGATACCGAATTTAACGGGGAAGCTTTTGCAGCAGACGGTGCTACTGTTGGCTACTTACCACAAGAACCAGAACTTGATCCTAAATTAACAGTCTCTGAAAATGTCATGTTGGGTTTAAAGGAAATTAAAGACTTAATGGATCGTTTCAATGAAGTCAGCGCAAAATTTGCAGAAGAAATGTCTGACGATGACATGAATGCATTACTTGCTGAACAAGGGGAACTTCAAGACAAAATAGACGCCCTTGATGCTTGGGACATTGACAGAAAAGTGGAAATTGCAATGGATGCTCTACGGTGCCCACCAGGGGACGCAGCTGTTGAAAACTTATCTGGTGGTGAAAAACGGCGTGTGGCACTTTGCCAGCTTTTATTAGCCCAACCTGATTTGTTACTATTAGATGAACCAACAAACCACTTAGATGCAGAGTCTGTTGCTTGGTTGGAACGCCACTTACAAGAGTATAAAGGTGCCGTCATTTTGGTAACGCATGATCGTTACTTCTTAGACAATGTTGTGGGGTGGATTCTAGAGCTTGACCGCGGACAAGGCATCCCTTACGAAGGCAATTATTCTAGCTGGCTAGAACAAAAACAAAAACGGCTAGCTACTGAAAGCAAGCAAGAATCTAATAGACAAAAACAATTAGCGCGCGAATTAGACTGGATTAAACAATCTCCTAAAGGCCGTCAAAGCAAAAGTAAAGCACGTATTTCATCTTATGAAGAATTAATGAGCAAAAGTCTGGATTCAGGATCTGGTGATGGCGCCATTCACATTCCACCAGGGGAACGCCTTGGTGATGTTGTGATTGAAGCAACAGATATTTTCAAAGGATATAATGATCAGCTTTTAATTGATAATTTAAGCTTCAACTTACCAAAAGGTGGTATTGTTGGTGTCATCGGCCCAAATGGAGCTGGTAAAACCACTCTGTCAAAAATTATGGCCGGATTAGAAGCACCAGACAAAGGTGAAATTAAAATTGGTGATACTGTTCAGATGGCCTACGTTGATCAGGTGCGTGATGCCTTAGCAGATACGAAAACAGTTTGGGAAGAAATTTCTGGTGGCAACGATGAAATTATGCTGGGTAAAAGACCAATACCAAGCCGTGCGTATTGTTCCCTGTTTAACTTTAAGGGAAGCGACCAACAAAAACGTGTATCACAACTCTCTGGCGGGGAGCGTAACCGTGTTCACCTAGCAAAATTGTTAAAATCAGGCGGCAATGTACTGTTATTAGATGAACCAACAAACGATTTAGACGTTGAAACATTAAGTTCGCTTGAAGAAGGTTTGTTAAATTTTGCTGGCTGCGCCATTGTCATTAGCCATGATCGTTTTTTCTTAGATCGCATAGCAACACATATTCTCGCCTTTGAGGGTGACAGTCAAGTTATATGGTTTGAGGGAAATTATCAAGCCTATGAAGACGATCGTCATAAACGTTTAGGTACTTCTGCAGACCAGCCAACGCGCATTAAGTACAAACATTTAGTGCGCTAAGAAATCAGCCCCATGGTAATTTCATGATATCCATGGGGTCAGTATATGTTCACGACTGTCATCTACCTACGTGTTTGCATGAAACTTCGAACATCATTTGGCCCAACTTCTGTACTCCCACCCATAGACGCCCGAATTAGACGCATATTCACAATGTAATCATTGGGTCCCACTTCAGAAGTTGAAGACGTTTCGTTACCTCTCTGTTGTTTATAGTAAAGAGCAATATCATTCATGCTAGCTTCAGCCGAATCATCGTCAGAACCATTCACTTGTTGTTTATTGAAACTAGGCATCCCTGGCATAGAAAGTCTACCTGACATTGAATGCTGGCGCCACATTAACCCTTGATTTTCTGCACGCAATTTTGCATATAACGCTTCAAGTGCATCTGCGCGCTTCCCAACAGGCAAGCCCATAACTCGGGCAAATTCAGCCTTTGCGCCAAGGCCTTGGCGCATAGAACGTAAATACGCTAATTTTGCTTCAGGATTAGAATTAATCATTTCAATTTGCATTTGCGTTTCGCGAAGCAACGCGTTTTGTTCTGCAACAGCCTCCCGCTTTCCAAACAGTGCTAAGGCCCCCCCAACCCCTGCACTACTCATGCCGTTCTGTGGCATAAAAGCTGTTTGTTGATTAAATCCAGTCCCAGGCATTTTACCAGAACGCGCACCCATTGAGAAGTTTTGAAGTGGTATTGCATATGCAGATTCAAAAGCACTGATGAGCACAAACGATGTTGACAATAATGTTAAAATTTTTATCATGGGAACTTACCTTTTCCTGTATCTTACATTTAGAATATCGCATCAACACTTAAGAAATCGTTAATAGGATTAAGTAAATTGATTGTGATATAAAAGAATTTATTTTGTATTATCCAATAAGAACGTATTGAGCTTCAAAAGGGTTATTTGAAATGAAAAAAGTATAAACACACTCATTGAAGTTTACTTAAGACAAAGGTATTTTTTGCAACAGGTCATGCATAAAGGGTAATGCAATCCTTGAACCCGTTGCATATTCACCCATAGATTGGGGCTGAGGGTATCCAATAAAAATACCTATAACCACATTCTTAGTCCCTAAGTTTTTTGTAAAACCAACAATCCATGCATCTTTACAATCATTGGTTGTGCCTGTTTTTGCACAAAAATCAATTTTGCGTTTTTCGCATAGTGGCACCAAACGAATAGAGGTTCCTCTGACAACGGCACCTTTTAAAAAATCAATCATATCACGCGCAACGCTTTGGGCCACAAGCTCTGTACGATTATCAAAAACAGATGGTTTTTCAGCCTCAGCGTCATATTCTGATATCAGTTCACCTGATTGGTATACGGGTAGGAATTCCTGCTCTTGTTGATATACCTGAATACCATTTTTATCTTTAACAGTTGCAATAAAATAGGGTATTATTTTTTTCCCACCATTGGCAATCATAGCGTAAGCTGCAGTTAATTTCAAAAGGGTCGTCTCCCCTGCCCCCAGTGACAGTGAAAACACCTTGTATACTTTATCATATAGACCAAAACGTTTTGCCATTTCACCAACAGCCTGCATGCCAACCATTTGTGCTAAATGTACAGTCATTTGATTACGTGATTTCTCTATACCAATACGCATAGGTGTAGGGCCGTATGATATTCTGGAAATATTTTTTGGCTTATAATACCCGAGACCAGGTCCTAGGTAAATATTCACTTCTTTATCATCAATAATCGTATTGCCAGAATATCCCTTTTCAAGCCCTGCCATATAAACAAACGGTTTAAAACAAGAGCCTGGCTGACGAAGTGCCTGTGTTGCTGCATTAAATTGATTCGCTTTTGCATCAAATCCACCAGCTACTGCCAAAACGGCACCTGTATCCGGATGCATCACAATAATACCACCAGTAAGCTCTGGAACTTGCTGTAATGTCACTTTGTCATCTCCAATTGGCTCAACAAAAATAATGTCACCAACAGACAACGACACAAGACCCGTTTTCAACATTTCAGAAGCATCGCCCCAAAGACCATATGACGACAACTTCATGATACGTCCATCACTTAACCCAACGATTGTATGACTGGGATATATTTTTAAGATAATCGCAATTGGCCACCCTTTATAAAGACTTTGCGCGAACAATATATTGAGCGACCCTCTAAGTTCAGATTTTTCCCAGTCTTCTTGTTCTAAGGGTATCGTATTTTCTTCTAATTCTAAATGAGTAATCGGCCCGCGAAACCCACGTTTACGGTCCAGCTTTAGCAAACCATCACGTAAGATATTTTCTGCTAATGCTTGTATTTCTGGATCTTGCGTTGTGTTAACACTTAATCCCTCACCATAGACACCTTGTTCTCCAAATTGTTCTAACAAATCACGGCGCACTTGTTCTGAAAAATAATCATAAGGATTTTCTTCAGTTCTCTTAACAGCAATTAAATCTTGACCTTTGGCTGCGATCAGTTCTTGTCTTGTAATATGTCCATCGTCATACATACGTGAGATAACCCAATTGCGTCTATCAAGCGCTTTTGCTTTATGACGAATAGGGTCATATGACGATGGTGCTTTTGGCAGCGCTGCTAGATACGCACACTCTTCAATTGTCAGTTCCTCTAACGTTTTGTTAAAATATGTTTGTGCTGCTGCTAAGACCCCATAACTTTTTGCCCCAAGATAAATTTCATTCAAATAAATTTCTAAAATCTGATCTTTCGTTAAATTATTTTCAATTAAGATGGCAGTTAATGCTTCTGATATTTTTCGCTTTAAAGAACGCGCATTACCAACAATAATATTTTTAACAACTTGTTGTGTAATTGTCGATGCACCTGACGGGCGCCCACCCCAAGAGTTGTGCAGCGTATTTTCAACTGTTGCCCTTATCAACCCAAGAATATCAATGCCAGGGTGGTGGTAAAAATGCTTGTCTTCAGCTGCTAGAAATGCATATATTAATCGTTTTGGGATTTTATATAAAGGTGTATAAAGTCGCTTTTCCCATGAAATCTCAGTCAGCTGATTGGAATCCTTGTCATAAACACGGGTCACAAGATGCGGCTGATAATCAATAAGTTTCTGTGCCTTTGGTCGCTCTGCTTCCAGCATTAAATAGCATACAAATGACCCCAGTGCTATCAACGTCATCACAATAAAAATCTTAAAAAGCGTTCTCGTAAAAGAATTTACCACAATAGATATAACTCCATAAGTTATTATGATCTTTTTTAGTATATGCTACCTTAACATTTCTATATCAAATCCCCAATTAATATTAAAAGCCGCATAACCAGCACTATTAAACAAAAGCTGACGCGAAGAAAAGAGAAAAGCCTTATCAAGTTTCAAACTGCAAAAGGCTTTCAGGTTCTGTTGTCTCTAACGCCACATTCAAGTTTGAAGTGCAACACGGTTGATATTTTTATTAAATGCCTGG
>CAZTIE010000010.1:7281-20085 GCA_964613645.1 uncultured Verrucomicrobiales bacterium | reverse complement strand
TTAACAATTGATGATACTATTCGAGAATACGGTTTGTTTTTGGAATGACTATACATATAAAACAACACGGTGACGCATGTCTAAGCTATAGGACATAATATAAATTCTTTTTTATTTCATTATACACAAAATGGTTTGTTTTTGGAATGAGTATACATAATCTTTCTGATTTAATAGATTTTCTTCTTCACATGCCTGAATAGCCATCATAATTTTTTGCTCGTCAGAAAAGGAATCTAGATGATAAACTTGAACAACTTGACTATCTGTTAGTTTTATCATCTCGCCTTCATACAGATATCGCAACCAATTATACGCCTTATGCTTCACCTCAGGCGAAATTTCATGAGATTGATAATCTAACACTGTTAAAAGCATCATGGTAGCCAAGCCCCCCCATTATATTATGCGCATATAAAATATATCGTATTTATAAGCCTGTAAACATTTGATAGTTCCTGCACGCTCGCCAAAAATTATTATATTTGCTACTATATCTAAAACCCTCACACATACACCCAGGATGAAGCGTAAAAATATATTCCTTGTTTTATTGAAAATTACTCTTACAACTACTATTTTGCTCCTGATAAAAGAAAAAATGCAGCTCTCTGAAATTCTGCTTACCTTAGAAAAGGTATCTATATCAGGTATAGCTGCTGCCTCTTCAATACTTATAATCAGCACCCTCTTAACAGGGTGTCGGTGGTATTATGTGGTAAAATCTTGCGGTATCGATACAACCATAAGGAGTGCAATTTTTCAAATTTACAAAGGATGTTCTATTTCACAAATAATGCCCAGCAATATTGGTGGCGACATATACCGAATACTGGCCATCAGAAAAAGCGTACAACAATATAGCGATGCAACAGCATTGGTTATGCTAGATCGCATACTGGGCATGATATCTATGCTTTTGTGCAGCATAATGATGATGCCCTTTTTTATAGACATCTTAATTAGTACCAATATGGGAAAGATCATAATCTTTCTATTTATGAGCGCCATTTTACTTCTTCTATTGTCTTACTGTCTAAACCGATTTATAACAAAGAAAATTCCTATACTACACCAATTAATGCATTTTGGGACGTCTCTTTTAAGGTTTAAAGGGATATCTAAAATCATGTTCATAACACTATCCATTACTGTCTTGTATGTATTTTCTGCATCTATTTTAGCTAAGGATATCGGCATAACTATTGATTCTAAAATTTTTTTATTAGTGATCCCGCTTATTACGATTCTGTCAGCAATACCAATTTCTTTTGCAGGCTGGGGCGTGCGTGAAGGGTTAATGGTTTTTTTCCTGGGCATTTTTGGTGTTCCAAGTGAACAAGCACTTATTTTATCGATCCTGTTGGGCATTGTCCACCTCATCTCTGCAGCACCTGGTGCGTTTATGTTTTTCACGTCATCCAATTTATCCCGACATACAACATAATTTATGCTAAAATGGAGTGGTATAAATTATATTGAAAAACGTATAGGTATTTGTTCATGAACACCACCCAAACCTCAAACATGATTATCTTAAAACGCTTATTCAATGAACACATATTAAAGTATAAAAAACGTTTGGGTTATGCTTGTATCTGCATGGTGATTGCGGCGCTCTCAACAGCTGCCCTACCCTTTTTAATTAAAGATGTTTTTGATGATGTTTTTACAAAAGGCGATGTCACACAGCTTATCATATTTTGCGGCACTGTTTTATTAGCCTTTATATGTAAGGGCCTATCATCTTACGGCGAATCTGTTTTAATGACATGGGTTGGTCAGAAGGTAATATCTGATGTGCAAAATCGTTTATTTAAGCACCTCATGCAATTGGATTTACTATTTTTTCATAACACAACAACAGGTGAACTTTTATCACGTTTCACAAACGATGTTAATTTGATGCGTAATGCTTTTGCAAACACAACATTAAGTTTGGGCAAAGATAGCATTACATTAATAGCCTTAATTGGGCTGATGTTTTACCGAGACCCAACACTTGCCGCCATTTCTTTTTTTGTTTTTCCAGCTGCTGTCCTTCCCATTATTAAAATTGGACGACGCATGAAAAAAGTAACGTTTAATACGCAAGAAATAACAGCAGATCTTACAAACCAACTGACACAAACTTTTCAAGGTATGCGGGTTATTAAATCTTATGGTACAGAAGGCACAGAATCTGATCGTGCAGAAGTCACAATCTCCAATATTTTTAGCCTTATTTATAAAGCTACACGTATCCGGTGTGCAGCACATCCCATTATAGAAACTATGGGCGGCGTTGCAATCATCACGGTCATCGGTTACGGTGGCTGGCAAGTTGCCCATAACGACAGAACAACGGGCGACTTCATATCTTTCATCTTAGCGCTTATCCTTGCCTACGAGCCCTTAAAACGATTGAGCAATTTAAATGCCAACTTACAAGAAGGATTATCTGCATCCTCTAGGGTTTTTGATGTACTAGATGTGACGCCCCATATTACATCACCAAACAATCCTAAAGTACCCTTCGGCGACCAGCATACAGTAACTTTTGATCAAACCACTTTTGTGTATGAAGGTGGCAAAGTAGCGCTTGATAACTTAAATTTCAAAATTGAATCTGGTCAAACCGTTGCATTTGTTGGCCCAAGTGGTGCTGGAAAATCCAGCCTTATTAACTTACTACCACGCTTTTATGATGTAACAAAAGGCCGTATTTTATATAATGATATTTCTTTAAATGCGTATGATTTAAACCTATTGCGCAAGCAAATGGGGCTTGTTTCACAAGAAATCACCCTATTCGACATGAGTGTTTACGATAACATTGCTTATGGCGTTGAAAATGCAACGATGGAAGATGTTATAAAAGCTGCACAAAAAGCAGCGGCAGATGAGTTTATCACAGAAATGCCTGATGGCTATCAAACCATGATTGGCGAAAATGGTGTGCGTCTATCAGGTGGGCAGCGTCAACGTATTGCCATTGCGCGCGCTATGCTTAAAAATGCGCCAATACTCTTACTAGATGAAGCAACCTCTGCCCTTGATACAGAATCAGAAAAAAAAGTACAGGCAGCGCTTGATGTATTAATGGAAGGTCGCACCACTCTAATGGTTGCCCACAGGTTATCAACCGTTATTAATGCAGACGTTATCTATGTACTTGATAAGGGTCAAATCGTTGAAAGTGGCGATCATCAAACACTGATCAACCACAAAGGTGCCTACGCAAATCTTTGGGCACAACAAAGTAGAAAATAAAGAATAACAATCTGATTTCAAGCCCCCCTTCAAAACAACCGAATAGAACATGAAGCATATTTGGCCTAGGCAAAGAAGAAACTTTTTTGTATGACAATGTATGAATGTAAGCACATCATTTTTTGCCTCAGATCTTTAAAATACGTCTATAAATTATTTAAATTTTATCAAAGATCCACATTATGATAGAATTCAAGTACCACTCTTTTAATTAACGGATATTTATGAAAATTAATTTTTCAGCCACCCCAGAAGAAAAAGGTGTACTGGTTTTACCAGTATGCTCTAAAAAAACACTAGCAACATCATCCGCCGTGTATGACACGCAAACTTACGGTCATCTTTCTAAAGCAATGGATGCCGCAAGTTTTATAGGCAAAACCGGTGAAGTTTTACGTCTATACGCGCCAGCAGGCACACAATATAATCAAATTATTTTGATTGGAATTGGCGATACTTCAACACTAACCCTTCAAAAATTTGAAGAGCTTGGTGCTAATATATTTAAAACAGTCGAAAAAGAAACTCATGTTGTTGTAGATTTTTCAGACATTCAAAAAATTAAAAACATTAAATCTTACGAATGGACTGCACATTTAGCAGCTGGGTTAGAACTTAGAAGTTTCAAATTTTTAAAGTACAAAACAAAAAATACTGAGGCCCTAGAATCTAAGCTTGAAAGTGTAACATTTAAAATCGGTGAAGATGCTCTAGCGCAAGCAATTTTCAGCCAACTTCAAACTGTGACTGAAGGTGTATTTCTAACGCGTACACTTGTATCTGAACCGCCAAATGTTTTATATCCTGAAAGTATGGGTGATATTGCAAAAACGCTATCAAAAATTGGCCTAAAAGTAGAAGTCTATAACAAAAAAGACTTAGAACGTTTAGGCATGGGTGGCCTTATTGGTGTTGGCCAAGGAAGTGCTAAAGAACCAAAGCTTATCGTTATTCAGTGGATGAATGGACCGAAAGACCAAAAACCTGTTGCTCTTGTTGGAAAAGGCATCACATTTGACACTGGTGGTATATCCATTAAACCAGCTGCCAATATGGAACACATGAAGTATGACATGGGTGGATCTGGTGTTGTTATTGGCCTTATGAAAACGCTTGCCCTTAGAAAGGCAAAAGTTAATGCTGTTGGTGTGATGGCCATGGCTGAGAATATGCCATCAGGTACAGCATATAAGCCAGCGGATATTTTAACAACCATGTCTGGGCAAACCATAGAAATACAAAATACGGATGCTGAAGGACGTGTCGTTTTAGCGGATGCGCTGTGGTACGCTCAAGATCGATTTAAACCACAGGTTATGGTTGATCTTGCAACGTTAACGGGTGCCGTTGGTGTGGCTTTGGGTGACCAACATGCAGGGCTTATGTCAAACAACCATGAACTTGCTGCAAAATTATTAAAAGCAGGTGATGATGTGAATGAACCTATGTGGCGCCTTCCTTTAACAGAAAACTATGATAAATGTATGGATTCTGATGTTGCAGATGTTAAAAATATCAGTGCCAGCGGTGGTGCAGGAACTATTACAGCAGGGCAATTTTTGCAACGTTTTGTTAATGACACACCTTGGGCACACATTGATATTGCCTTTATGGCATGGGACAAAGCAGGTAATAAACCCCTCTGCGAAAAGGGTGCAACCGGTTACGGTGTGCGCTTACTAAACAAATATATAAAAGATTCTTTCGAATAAGATCTTGAATGTATAGTGAGTAGATATATTTTCATGCCTACTCACTTGCTTTTTATCAAAAAAAGCTTTAAATTATTTAAGTATTGAGGAGAGGTGGCCGAGTGGTTGAAGGCGCACGATTGGAATTCGTGTATACGGTACTCCCGTATCGAGGGTTCGAATCCCTTTCTCTCCTCCATTTTTTATTTCTAGAAAAGTTTTCTTCTAGATTGCCAGTGCTTGAAAAGTCGCCTCTAAAACATAGTATGCAGAGGCTTTAGCGCGTTTCAGTTACTTGATACATGAGTACCTAGAGAATCCCAAAATCCTCCTCCCTTACTCTCAGTTTCTCCATTACATGCGAACGTAGGGAGGGGGGCAAAGAATGGCTTGTGTACACGTAGAGTGAGAATCTTATGCTTAAATGCACCTAATGTGGTAAAATCATAGTACGGTTTTACTCAGTAAATCAGTGTATTATTTCAATAGATTATGAGGCGTGATGCTAACAAAACCTAATATTCAAGATGAAAAAATCATCGCATGTTTGCATAATAGTTATGATTTAGATATCTCTGAATTTTCTTTTCTACCGCTTGGTGCTGATTTTAATACTGCCGTATACCGAGCTACGACGACAGATAAGACAGACTATTTTCTAAAGCTGCGATCTGCAGATTTTTGTGAGCCCAGCGTATTGCTTCCCTATCACCTAAAAAAAATTGGATTGCAAAATATGATCCCGCCTATTGCAACTAAAGCAGGAAAATGCTGGACAAGTCTAGATGCCTTCAAAGTCGTTTTGTATCCTTATGTTGATGGGCGTAATGCTGTGGATACTAAATTATCAGAGCAGCAATGGCGGCAATTTGGGGAGACAGTTAAAAAATTACATACTGCTGATATTCCTGAATCTATGATTCTCAATGCGCCAAAAGAAACTTTTTCATTGCAGTACGGCCAAACGGTGAAAGCATTTCTTGAGCGTATAAAACATGAAGTATTTGATGAAATTGTAGCTGCAAAATTGGCTGCATTATTAAAGTCAAAAAATAATATCATCTTGGACTTGATAAAACGAACGGAAGAACGTGGCTCCATACTACACAATCAATCCTTTGAATATGTATTGTGTCACGCAGATATCCATGGCTGGAATTTGCTTATTGATCAAAATAAACATTTGTATCTAATCGACTGGGATACGCTTATTTTAGCACCAAAGGAGCGAGATTTAATGTTTATAGGTGCAGGCATTTGGAATAGTGGCTACACACCAATAGAAGAAGAATCATTGTTTTATAAAGGCTATGGGCAAGCCAATATAAATCAAGACGCACTTTGTTACTATCGTTTTAATCGCATATTACAAGATATTGCTGAATATTGTGAATACATCTTTTTATCTGATGAAGGCGGTGATGATCGGATGCAGGTTCTTGAACATCTACACCCTAATTTCTTGCCAAACGGAACGATAGAGAGAGCATATCATGCTGACAAAATGAGGAGTGTTTCATGATGTTATATTTTATAGGCGGCGGCAGTGGTAGCGGCAAAACAGCTATTATGCCAGTACTACAAAAAATATTAGGCAGTGAAATAAAGGTCTACGATTTTGATGATATTGGTGTCCCTGAAGGTGTTGATAAAAAATGGCGCCAAGAGTCCACTGAAAAGTGGTTGCAACAATTACTTGCAGATGGCAAAGATGCTTGTTTGCTTGGCCAAATTGTTTTAGGCGAGATACTGGCATGCCCTTCAGCTAAAAAATTAGATGGCATTAATTTTTGCTTGTTAGATGTAAGTGATTTTGAGAGAATCCAACGCTTGAAAAAGCGAAATACCTACGGTGCTGACCAAAATATGCTGAACTGGTCTGCTTGGCTTCGTAGGTATCATCAAGATCCACAATGGGAACAGCATGTTATCAAAGATGACTCCTGGGATGACTTAGATTTTTCCTCTTGGGATCAACAGACGGATTGGCCAAACACTGTTACTACTAAAACTATCGATACAACTTCTCTTGATATTAAAAAAGTTGCAGAGCAAGTGGCTGCTTGGATTAATGATTATTGTAGAAGTAATAAAAACTGTGAAGATTTAGGTTTGCCTATATTTTACCAGGAGTATCCACAATATTTTGAGACACCATCAAATGCTTACTACACAAATGAAAAAAACGCGGTCATAGAAGAGCTATTACAAACACATAGCATAAAAACCGTTTTAGATATGACGTGTGGAACTGGATCTCAAGTTTTTTATCTTGCAAAACGAGGATATAAAGTTATCGGATCAGATTTTAGCCCTGGATTACTTAAGTTAGCTCGAGATAAAGCAAAGAAACAAAATATTGATCTTCAGTTTATCGATGGTGATATGCGTACATTGCAAGTAGGGCAATTTGATTCCGTTATTACAATAGATAATGCAATAGGACATCTGATTAAAAATGATTTTGAATTAACAGTTAGAAATATATATGCAAATCTCAATGATAATGGTTTTTATATATTTGATATACTTAATTTGGATGCCATGACTGACGATGTTGTTAAATCTGACAACGAAAGAATGACAGATAAAAGAATCACTAATGATGGAACTACTATTTATAATACAAGACAATCAACTATTGATAGAAATAGTGGGCAGTTCACATCAGAGAATAATTTTACAATCCAATCACAAGAAAAGGAAACTAAAGTTCAAAATAAGTGCACCCTACAAATTTATAATATGGACGAGCTGAGAAATATACTTGTACGAAATGGCTTTGAAATCATTGAGCAATATAAAGCAGATGCTTATACATTTAATAAGACTGATTCAGGCTATAGCATCATAACCATTGCAAAGAAAAAAACATCAATACGGCCATAATCATAAATATACTCCTAGATTAAAAATCGACATTATTGCAAACACATTCAAAATCACCCTTAAGTTCTCATTATTAAATGAGCATCACATCACCGACGCAAACGATCTAGCCCCACGATAGCTGCTGTCTCCGCCCTTAAAATTAAAGAACCCAAAGATATTGGTGTACATTTTTTTCTAAGCAGTAGCACCTCCTCCTCAGAAAAACCACCTTCAGGACCAATAAGCAGGGCATTTAACTGTTTATCATCAATAGGCGTTGTGATCACACCCTCTGCTGTAAGTCGTTCATAAGCAAAAGCAATATGAGGACTATCTGGCTTATCTTGCATATATTGCTGTAAAGGGATTAAATCAGCACATGTGGGTACGCACATGCGTTCACACTGTTCAGCAGCCTCAGTTGCAATACGTAAAATACGCGCGCGATTAATACGTTTCATAGTCGTATACTGCGTCAAAACAGGCTGAAAGTGCGTGCACCCCAGCTCTGTCGCTTTTTCAATCATAAAACTTAATCTGTCTTGCTTAATGGGTGCAAATATAAGCGTCAAAGAAGGTAATATTTTTTGTACTAAAGCATATGAAACAACATTACCACTAACGCCTTTCTTGTGAATTTGTGTTATCTGAAAACAAAATTCGCCATCACTACCATTAAATAAGTTCACAGTATCTTGAACCTTACAACGCATAACATTCATCAAATAATGAGATTGTTCTGTGCTTAATGACAGTGTTTGCCCTATACTTAAAGGGTCAACAATAAATAGTCTTATCATAAAATTATTTAATTGAGAGATCTTATGAATTCCACCCTACCCGATGCTTCTAATAAAAATCAAATCATACCGTCAAAATTATCAGCCTATATTAATTTAGCGCGCATTTTGCGCCCAACAGGTATCATGTTACTGTGGATTCCGTGCCTTTGGGGTCTTGCCTTACACCATCATGATACCTACACATTAGTATATCAATCTGTTCTATATCTACTAGGGGCAACATCGCTTAGAACAGTGGGGTGCATTATTAATGATATTGCTGATAAAAATTTTGACGCGCAAGTAACACGTACGAAAAACCGCCCTTTAGCAGCTGGTACATTATCCAGAAAAGAAGCAATTATTTTTGCACTCATATGTCTGACACCTGGATTGTATATATTTTCAATGCTTCCCATAGCTAATAAATTCATAGGTATGCTAGGTTTTTTTGGTGGTTTCATATACCCTTTGTGTAAACGTTTTACAAATTGGCCACAACTAATGCTAGGGCTTATTTTTAACATCGGTATATGGGTGGTGGGTTACGGCAGCACCCCGGTTATTAATCTAATAATCCTGCACACCGCTGGCATATTTTGGACACTTGCTTACGATACCGTTTATGCTTTTCAAGATTTAGAGGATGACTTAATAGCTGGCGTAAAATCTACAGCCGTGCGCTTTAAGAGAACGCCTAAACTAGCCATCACATTATTTTATAGTGGTATGATGCTAGCGCTGTGTGCCTTAGGGTACGTCAATAATACTGATGCTGCCTATTATATTTCATGCGTATTACTCTCAGTATATATTGGAATCTATCTCTATCTTTGGGATCATAACAACACATCACAGTGTCTACAGTTTTTCAAAGGAAACCAAATTATTGGCGTGTCAATTTTGTTTATACTCCTACTTTTAAATTTTTAAGGACACCATGCAAGCACCATTCAACAGTCTTTGGGCCTTTATAACCAATAACTCTTTATCGTCTTTAACCATACAAAATATCACGTCATTTATAAAAAGTGATTTGGATCGGTTTCAAGATGACGCACTATTTTTTGATACACATTTACAAATAAATGATGCGGATTTATTTCGTTTGTTTTTTTCGGAACTTGAAGACGCATTAAAAGCCATTCAAATTGATCCTGATCTATCCATACAAGACCAGTTATTTGATTTTTTAATGACTGCAACTGATGTGTATAGAGACAGAAAAGACACACTTAAAAAGTTAGAAAATGACGTGTTATCATCACCAATACATTTAAAGGATTTTATTTGCTATGGTCGCCGTTTAAGTAACAATATATTTACGCGTTTTAATATTCGCAGTGTACAGATCCCCTTTAAAGAAATCCCCTTGATTTCTGACTTTATCCCAAATTATATTGCCTCTATCCCAAAAGCATTACATGCGGAAACTTTTTCCCTTTTACTGCTCCATTTTGCCAAAATTTGGCTTCAAGATGATTCTGAGTTTAACGACAAAACCATGAGTGATTTTAATCAGGCGCTCACATTAATGAAAATCAATGAAAATTAAAATAACTCATGATGTGACTTAACAGAATAAGTAAAAAAATATAGAATGGTAGTGATAAGTTATATTTCCATTTGTTGTACGCATGAAAAAAATCAATAATCTTATTCAAGATAAAGAATCCGACCTTGTAAATTTTCGTTTTATCGATACGCTAGGTCAATGGCACGATATAACTTACCATGCAAGTCTTGTCGATGAAGACATGATAACCAATGGCTTCATGTTTGACGGTTCTTCCCTTCCTGGGTGGCGCTCTATTGAAAATTCTGACATGATCTTATTGCCAGACACAAACACTGCTCAAGTGGATGTTTTTCGCGATATTCATACAATAAATATCATTTGTTCAGTTATGGACCCTGAAACCAATCAATTATATGCACGTGATCCACGTTCCACAGCCATTCGTGCAGAACACTACTTAAACAAGTCAGGTATTGCGGATGAAGTTAGATTTGGTCCAGAACCGGAATTTTTTATATTTGATAATGCTCAGTTTTCAACCAATACAGAAAATAGTTTTTTTAAAATAACCAGCAATGAAACACCAAATAATAGCCACCTTAAGAATTTTGATAAAAGCTTTGGTCACGAGCCACTCAATAAAGAAGCTTATTGTGCTACACCTCCACGCGATATGAATGCAGAAATGCGTTCTAACATGTTACTTGCTATTCAAGAATCAGGTGTAGCTGTTGAAAAACATCACCATGAAGTAGCGCACTCTCAGCACGAACTGGGCATAAAATATGCATCATGCGTACAATCTGCTGATAATGTTTGCATCTATAAACATGTTGTTAAAGAAGTCGCTTTGTCATATGAAAAAACAGCAACTTTTATGCCAAAACCTTTGGGTGATGATAATGGTTCTGGCATGCACGTGCATCAATCATTATTTCTAAAAGGTAAGAACCTCTTTACTGGTGATGATTATGCAGGCCTCTCTCAAATTGCGCTCTATTATATTGGGGGCATTTTAAAACACGGTAAAGCATTAAATGCTTTCACAAATCCAACGATTAACAGTTACCGTCGCTTAATACCGGGTTTTGAAGCCCCTACTCTTGCCGTTTATTCAGCACGAAACAGGTCTGCAGCCTGCAGAATCCCCCATACGACGTCCCCAAAGGCGCGCCGCATTGAAGCACGCTTTCCTGATCCTGCAGCAAATCCCTATTTAGCATTTTCAGCCATGCTTATGGCTGGTCTTGATGGCATTAAAAATAAAATTCATCCAGGCGTACACTGGGAAGGCAACTTGTATGATCTGTCGCAAAACGAAATTGATAAGCTTCCCTCCCTTGCAACATCTTTAGATGATGCCTTATCTGCACTAGACAAAGATCGTGACTTTCTAACAGAGGGAGGCGTCTTTACCTCAGATCAAATAGATGCTTATATTCAGCTAAAAAAAGAAGAAATTAATGCATTTAATAAAGTTGTGACACCGGGAGATTTTAAACTTTACTACTCATGTTAATAAATAAACTGATTGACAGTAGCAAA
Source organism: uncultured Verrucomicrobiales bacterium (assembly GCA_964613645.1). Classification (GTDB taxonomy): domain Bacteria; phylum Pseudomonadota; class Alphaproteobacteria; order Paracaedibacterales; family UBA11393; genus UBA11393. The sequence continues at coordinate 8,425 of CAZTIE010000010.1, read as the reverse complement.
TAATTGAGCCATGCTATCAACTAATAGATAAAAAAAGAAGAGATAGGATGTTTTTTAAAATTACTCGGTTTATTATTGTCGCCGGCTTACAAGCAACAAATGCATTAAATGCTGCAGAGCCTACCGCAGCACCTCCCCCCCTACATACAGAGGTAGTAGCTGCTGCACCCGCCAGATCTATTTTTGAGCAATTTTTAGATGCCTTAGATTTTAGCGACTATCAAAAATTCGAATCACAATACGAGACATGTGTCTGGATGAGACCTAAAGGATTTTCTTTTATGGGAGAGGATTGGTGCATACAAAATGCAGCCTGTGGCAGTCCTCTGCTTATTCAAAAATTCATGGAATTAAACGCTGATCTAGATGATAATCAAAAAAAATTAATGGTTTGTTTAGCTGATATAGCAAAAAATGGAAAACCTAAACATACACAATACAGAAACAACTCTCTTTTAAAGCAGTTAGGCTCTGGCAAATTTACATTTGCAGGCTTCACTCTAAAGCATGATCTGGTATATAAAATATTGTATTATACTGCGTATTATGCAGAAGCTGTCTGTTTTCTAATAGACGGCAATCTAAATATTGCACACGCATTAGAAAAACAAGCATCTTTATTACGTTTATTCAATATATCCTGGGCTAAATACCACTACGCCATTATGCTTGAAAAAAATCAAGTAAGTGTTGGTTTTGATGGTAAGACACTTTACACAACAGAGCCAGCTCGTTTGGATGCGGCGGCCAGCCTTTTGAGAGAAGTTAAAACACCCGAGGCACAACATGGCTACGCCACTATGCTTGAAAAAAATCAAGTAAGTGTTGGTTTTGATGGTAAGACACGTTACACAACAGAGCCAGCTCGTTTGGATGCGGCGGCCGTGCTTTATAGAAAATCTAAAACACCCGAAGCAAAACATGGCTACGCTATGATGCTTGTAAATAATCAAGTAAGTGTTGGTTTTGATGGCAAGACACCTTACACAACAGAGCAAGCACGTTCTCATGCGGCGGCCTGCCTTTTTAGAGAGGCGAATATACCAATGGCGAAATATGGCTACGCTGCTATGCTTGCAGATAATCTAGTAAGTGTTGGTTTTGATGGCAAGACACTTTACACAGAGCAAGAACGTTCTAATGC
>CAZTIE010000010.1:0-7181 GCA_964613645.1 uncultured Verrucomicrobiales bacterium | reverse complement strand
TAAGTGTTGGTTTTGATGGCAAGACACTTTACACAGAGCAAGAACGTTCTAATGCGGCGGCCCAGCTTTATAGAGACGCTCAAATACCCATAGCGCTATATGGCTACGCTATGATGCTTGTAAATAATCAAGTACGTGTTGGTTTTGATGGCAAGACACCTTACACAACAAAGCCAGCTCGTTTGGATGCGGCAGCCCAGCTTTATAGAGACGCGAATATACCAATGGCGAAATATGGCTACGCTATGATGCTTGCAAACAATCAAGTAAGTGTTAGTTTTGATGGCAAGAAACGTTACACAACAGAGCAAGCACGTTCTCATGCGGCGGCCCGCCTTTTGAGAGACGCGAATATACCAATGGCGAAATATGGCTACGCTATGATGCTTGTAAATAATCAAGTACGTGTTGGTTTTGATGGCAAGACACTTTACACAGAGCAAGAACGTTCTAATGCGGCGGCCCAGCTTTATAGAGACGCGAATATACCAATAACGAAATATGTCTACGCTGGTATGCTTCTAAATAATCACGTAAGTATTGGTTTTGATGGCAAGACACACTACACAAAAGAGGAAGATCGTTTGGATGCGGCGGCCCAGCTTTATAAAGACGCTCAAATAGCCGCAGCAAAAAATAGCTACGCTGTTATGCTTCTAAATAATCAAGTAAGTGTTGGTTTTAATGACGAGACACACTACGCAACAGAGCAAGAACGTTTTTATGAGGCGGCCCGCCTTTTGAGAGACGCTCAAATGCCCGAAGCAAAAAATAACTACGCTGTTATGCTTGAAAACAATAAAATAAGTATTGGTTTTGATGGCACGACACACTACACAACAGAGCAAGATCGTTTGGATGCGGCGGTCCAGCTTTATAGAGACGCGAATATACCAGTGGCGAAAAGGAACATTCTATATATGATTTTATCGGGGTTTAGGAAAACATGTGATGGTGAAACATTAGGAGATGATCGTATTGCCTATCAGCATGTTATTGACACCATAAACGATCCCTCTTTTCCAAAAAGTAAAGAATCCTCTATTCTTCTGGAGCTGGCCTATGAAAAAATTGGTGATATTGAAGAAGCCTTTAATACCAATAAAGAAGCAGAAGCATTAGGTGAAATACCATCAGATTTTGAAACAGATACTTCCTCAGCATCTGATGAAAGAACAGATGATACAAGAGAAGACTTTAATACAAGAGAACAACCTCAAAAACAAAAAGGACGAAAAGAGACTAAGGAAGCTAAAGAAATTAAAAAACGCAGACAAGCAGTATCAGAAGCGGCAAGACAGGGACAACAAGTAAGACAAAAGAAACAAGAATTTGATGTAAGTGATGATGCCCTGGCAAAAGAGCGTGCAGAAGCATTACAAAATTGGAAAACGAGGATGAAAGAAGAAACAGCTGAGCATAAAGCGAAACGTCATGCAAGAATACAACCAACAATATGTGTACAAAATGCGCAACATGATTTCAATAGTTATACACAAATTTTTGAAAACGGAGCATCAATTGAGGATATTCCAAAGTCATATCAAAAAAAGTTTCATGATCTTATTAAGGGCATTAAAGAGAAAAATAGAGAAGGAGCACCGCACATGCTTTCAGCCGATTATGCCGGGTTTAAACTAATAGCACGCTCCATAACCAAGAAAGATAGGATTGTTTATTACTTTGATCACGAACAAAAACAAATTGTCGTTGTTCAGTGTTCTGGCCATTACGACGACACATAAGGTGATTCAGAACTTTATTATTCACGCTCATAAAAAAATTAAGACTTTCTTTAATCTTTTCAGTATAATATGGAATTAAAGGTGCTGAACTATGCGTAGCGGTTTTTTCCCTTGGCCCTACTTATTGATTCGGAAGCTGTCCCTGATAAAACCGTGGTTTTGTTATTATGGCCTCCCCCTAGACATTGTGTGCCTAGAGGATCTTTGCCCGAAACGGTAGAACGGCATCTTTACCTTACTTGCAAAATTTGCATGTAGATAACATACCTATACTTATAGAAGTCGGGGTGGAAAAGCAATATGATAGCCCAATGCTAAAATTTAAAAATGAATATTTTGTTCAAAAGATAAATTTTTAACAGCCTTTTTTAATTTATCAAACGCTTGCACCTCTAGCTGGCGTACGCGCTCACGTGATAACCCTAATTCTTGCGCAATATCTTCTAGCGTTTTTGGCTGATCTTTTAAACGGCGTTCTGCAATAATATATTTTTCACGATCACTTAATTTCAAAAGCGCTTCTTCAAATAATTCGTTTTTACGACTGTACTCATCTTTTTCTAAGATAAAATCTTCATGGGAATCCGCATCATCACTGACCCATTCTATCCATTCTGATTCAGATTCTGATGCACTGCTCATGGGTGCATTTAAAGAAGCATCCTTACCAGCAAAGCGATTGTGCATATCAACAACTTCTTGCGGCTTGACCTCTAACTTTTCAGCAATAGTTTGAATTTTTTCATTCGTCAAATAAGACGAACTATCTTCCACATCTAGGGAACGCTTTAATTTGCGCAAACTAAAAAACAATTTCCGTTGCGCACTTGTTGTGCCCATTTTAACCAAAGACCAACTTTTTAGCACATATTCCTGCATACTGGCACGAATCCACCAGGTTGAATATGTAGAAAACTTGACACCTTTTTCAGGGTCAAAATTTTTAGTGGCCTGTAAAATGCCAACATTTCCTTCCGCAACAAGTTCTGAAATTGGCAAACCGTACCCTCTATAACCCTGTGCCATCTTCATGACAAGACGCAAATGACTACTCACTAAACGATCTAATGCTTTTTTATTTTGCTTATCACGCCAATCTTTAGCGCAAATATACTCTTCCTCACTACTTAAAATAGGAATATCCATCACTGTTCGCGCGTAACGCTTACATATTTCCTCTGCAGATTGATTCATAAAAGGGCATTAATATTAGTATTATATCTTTAATCATACATAGATATTATGAATAAAGTATGAATATTGCTTTTTTTTAACACAAGGCAAACCATACTGATTACCACACAGGAATGAGCATTTTATTCCACTGTAAAGGGTCCCTCTGGGTTCCCGTTTATAAATTGCTGAACATAAGGATTATCTGTTTTATCCATCTCGGCAACAGTTCCAGTCCAAATAAGTTTACCTTCAAACAACAAACCAACACGGTCAGCAATTGCACGCAGTGAGTGCATGTCATGCGTAATGGTAATTGCTGTTGCACCTAATTCTTTTACGCACTTACTAATAAGGGCATTGATTTTGCCGCTCACAATAGGGTCTAACCCTGTTGTGGGCTCGTCAAAAAAGATAATATCTGGGTTCGTTGCAATAGCACGAGCTAAAGCGACACGTTTTTGCATACCACCAGAAAGCTCAGCCGGGTATAAATCAGCTACTTTTGAAGACAATTCAACTGCGTCAATTTTTTCTAAGGCTATTTTTTTTGCTTTTTCCTTAGTCATATTTTGGCCGTGCGTTAATCCAAAGGCCACATTTTCCAAAATATTTAAACTGTCAAATAAAGCACCACCTTGAAACAGCATGCCAAAACGCGCTATTTGTTGACGATCGTTAGGGGCTAAATAAGTAATATCATGACCATTTAAGATGATCTTTCCTGAATCCGCCTTTAACAACCCCATAATACATTTAATAAAAACAGATTTACCCGTTCCAGAGCCACCGATCACAACAAAAGATTCAGACTTGTTAATATTGATACTAAAATCGTGTAAAATCACTTTCTTGCTAAAAGCTTTGTGTAAAGAGTTAACTTCTATATAGGGGGGTGAGGAAGTCATAGATTGTGCCTTATTTTGAGAAAAGTACAGATGTTAACACGTAGTTTAAGATCAGAATTAATATAGATGATGATACAACCGCATTAATAGTGGCACGCCCAACACCAGATGCGCCACGATCAGATTGATAACCGTGATAACACCCCATCAATGATATTGCAAACCCAAATGCAGCTGCTTTTATAAGGCCTGACATAACGTCGTCATATTCTAAATATTTGATCGTGCTTTGAATATAGTTACCTGAATTAAAATCAAGTGTATAAACACACACTAAGTACCCACCAAACACACCAATAATATCTGCAATTAATACAAGAAGAGGTAGCATTAAAACGCCAGCTACAATTCGTGGAAACACCAACATTTTCAAAGGATTGGTAGAAAGAGTCGTCAGGGCATCAATTTGTTCTGTCACGCGCATTGTTGCAATTTCTGCAGCCATTGAAGACCCTACGCGCCCTGCCACCATAAGCCCAGCAAGGACAGGTCCCAATTCACGTGTTATGGATAAAACCACAACCGTTGCGATAGCACTTTCTGCTGAAAATCTGGAGAATCCTGTATAGCTTTGTAGTGCTAAAACCATACCAGAGAAAATAGCCGTCAAACCGACAACTGGAAGTGAATAAAAACCGATGGTTAAAAATTGCTCTAGAATCTGCCGACCGTAATAAGGCGGACGAATACCATTCCACAATGTTGAAAATAAAAAACAGGATATTGCCCCAATTTTATGAACAAATTTAATCACCATACGTCCAGTTGATGGTAAAAATTCAAACATAATAAAACCAAACTAAATACAGATATAAATAGTATACCATGCCTGATAAAATAAACTAAAAATAATTTTATTGAATTCAAAAACAAATACAGATAAAATTTTATATTGTTTTCTAAAATATTATTGAATAAACTTAATATATTATTTATAAAATCTATTGTATTCCAATTATGGTAAATGCTATACTTTCTAAGCTTAAGCAAAAATGGTAAAATTATAGATAAGCCTTATACAATTTTTAATAAGCTTGTAGATATTGAGAAAAAAAGATGAAGCCTGCTTTTATTTCACGCAAAGACAACAGCCTTGTTGGCAGATGGTGGTGGACTGTTGACAAATGGTCGCTTGTTTCATTATGCATTTTAATTGGTATTGGCCTTGTGATGAGCTTTGCTGCAAGCCCTCCCGTCGCACTCAGATTAAAATTAGATACTTTTTTCTTTGTTAAGCGCCATATCATCATGATTATACCAACACTAGCACTTATGTTCAGCATTTCATTACTATCCCCACTTCAAATACGTCGCTTAAGTGTGATTGGTTATATAGCTGGGCTAGCGCTCATTATTTTAACCATTTTACACGGTGTTGAAATTAAAGGAGCTAGACGCTGGATAAGTATTGCTGGAAATTCCATACAACCCTCAGAGTTTATTAAACCTTTTTTCGCTGTTGTTAGCGCATGGATGATTTGTGAGAAAGCCAAAAACCCTAATTTTCCAGGCCTTATCATATCTTTTGCGCTTCTTTGTGTACTGGTTGGCGTCCTAATGATGCAGCCTGACCTTGGCATGACGGTTGTCGTTGTAGCAACCTGGGTAACGCAATTATTTTTGTCTGGAATTCCAATACTATGGATTGGCGCTACATTTGGTATTGGCATTCTATGTTTAATACTCGCTTATATATTTTTTCCACATGTTACAAAACGTATCGACCAATTTTTATACCCTGCTGCAGGTGACGCAAAAAATGAACTATACCAAATAACACAATCATTAGAAGCTTTTAAAAGTGGTGGTTTTTTTGGAAGAGGGCCGGGAGAAGGCATTGTCAAGAAACATGTCCCCGATGCCCATGCCGACTTTGTATTTTCTGTGACCGGAGAAGAATTCGGTTTTTTGATATGCTTAATTATAGTGGGATTATTTTGTTTTATTGTTGTGCGATCTTTAATTCGTTTAATGGAAAAATCTAGCTTATTCACCGTTTTAGCTGCATGCGGCCTCGTCTTCCAATTTGGATTTCAAACATTTGTCAACATGGGCTCTACCTTAAACCTAATCCCAACAAAAGGCATGACCATGCCCTTTATTAGCTACGGCGGATCATCCATGATTGCCTTAGGTATTGGTATAGGCATGATCTTATCTCTCACCAGAACAAATCACAGTACACAGGAACAATAATGACAAAACATTTTACACTTATTACAGGAGGCTCTGGGGGACACGTTTTTCCTGCTGTTTCTCTATATGATGAATTAGAATCTCAAGGCTATACAGCTCATATGATTGTCGACCAACGTGGAAGACGCTACATGCTTGATTCTATACAAAATATAATAGAAATTCCTATTCATCGCATCTTTCCACCATTTGGAAAACTGTTTTATCCATTTTCTTTAAGTGTAGCCTTTTTAAGATGTATACTTTTATTCATCATAAACAGACCAAAAGCTGTTGTAGGGTTTGGTGGCTATACAACAATACCAGGTATTTTAGCTGCGAAAATTTTATTTATCCCCATTATCTTGCATGAAGGGAACGCCTTTTTAGGGCAAGCCAATAGATTTTTACAGCCTTGGGCTAAAAAAATAGCACTATCGTTTAAAAAAACCGATTTTGTTCAGCATGATGATGCAACTGTCACGGGACTCCCCCTGCGAAAATCCGTCAGTGAACACGTGACAAAGTACACGCCACCATCAGAAGAATCTACATTAAATATTTTAGTTATTGGCGGGTCTCAAGGTGCCGGTATTTTTGCGCGTCTTATTCCTGATGCCATCAGAACCTTACCTAAATACAAACAAAAGCGTCTTCATATTCGCCAACAGTGTCGCGCAGAAAGTGCAGAGATAGCAAATACAGCTTATGACGGTTTAGACTGCAAGATAGAGATGCAACCCTTTTTCGATGATATGCCAAATGAGTACAACCAGGCACATCTTGTAATTTCAAGAGCAGGTTCATCTTCACTCTTTGAGCTTGCAGCCTTTAAAATGCCGTCAATTTTAATTCCTTTTGCAGCCTCCGCAGAGGGGGATCAAGCAAAAAATGCAGCTTTATTTGACGAAAAAAATGCATGCTGGTTATTTTCTGAGCGTGAAGTAAATACGGCTCAAATAGGAAATATACTATCTGAAGCGCTAGACAATCCAGAAATACTGATGCAAAAATCTAAGAACATGTCAAAAATGTATATAGCGAATTCTAGTAAAAAATTAGCTAGCGTTGTTATTGAGTAAGCGTTCAAAGAAGTACACTATTCCCCTTGCATGCCTCAGAAACCCTCAATAGCGCAATATATAGCATTTTAAAAATAAGTGTATTTTTTTTAATTATG
>CAZTIE010000009.1:10470-21261 GCA_964613645.1 uncultured Verrucomicrobiales bacterium | reverse complement strand
TAAAATATGGCAGACTTCATTATTTATAAAAAGATGGGGTTCTTTGGACGCTTACAAAAATACTTCCGACACCTTAGAAAAAACAGAAGCTTAAGAAAAATACACTTAATACACAGGTTAGTAATTATTCTTGCCAGCCTATTTTTTTAAATATTTTATGGGTAATCATAGCAAAGGCACCGTTGGCCATAACATTGGACGATGTCATTAAACTATCTTGCAAAATATAGATTGTTGCAAGCAAGCTGGTAAGGTCTGCGTTCAATCCTAAATATTGCTCCACAACAGGTAAAATAACGATAACGCCGCCGCCTGGCACACCAGCGGATGAAAATTTAGCCAAGCAATAATACATAACAAATACTAAATAAGCATCAAAACTAGGCAGCCCGTAACCAGCCATCACAAGCAATGCAAGTGCCGTTAAGGCAATATTTAATCCATCACCAACCATGTGAATATTTGCCGTTGTTGGCACCACAAATTGAGCGAAACTTGTATCTTTTATATTTTTCTCAGTCCCAGCTAATGTCATCGGCATAGCGATCGCACTAGACATTGTGGAAAAGCCAGTCAGCCATGCGGGGAGCATATTTTTAATGGCGGCTAATGTTTTGTTAATAGAAAAGCCAGTGGCAATTAAATACATCAACACTATATAAGTCAAAATGACGGTACTGCTTAAAATAAAGACTTTACTGTAACTCTCTAACAATGTTGCAAGCGATCCGTTATGAATCAGTTTCATGCCAAATCCCAATACATATAGGGGCAGTATGGGAATAAATCCTTTTTTAAGAATTGTTGTGGCCGTTATTTTGCCACTTTGAACAAACCCTACAATTGATTCACGCCTATGCGCAGGTATGATAGAACAACCAATACCAACTACAATACCAGCTATTAATGCCCACTCATTTTTAATAAGTTGCGGCAACGGCCATTTAAAAAGAATAGGAAGTGGCACGGAACTATTGGATAATTCTATAACTGTTTTTCCACACAGCCACTTTAATGCTAAACTGCCCACGCCATATGCTGTCAGTACAGTTAATGCATTCGACAAAACAACCAAAACAAATAAACTTAACACCATAAGGGGCGCTGCTTTTTTAAAGCTGGTTAATGCTGCTGCAACATAAAAGAATATTAAAAATGGCAAGACAAGCATTAAAACATCTTTTAGCGCCAATGATAGGCTATAGAAAAATGCTACTGCATTCACACTTAAAAATGGATGCAGAACGTACGCAAGAGTTAGCGCAATTAATAATTGTATATTGGTATTTTTTAAATAGCGCACACACATCATCCCTTGAAAATTAATTAGCAACCATCGCTGTAAACGTGGCTTCATTTGTTAAACTACCATCAACAAAGGCCTTGCCTGTAAAACGCCAAACATTACCGCGGACGCGTTCTTTTGTGATGTTAATTTCCAAAGCATCACCGGGCACAACAGGCTTTCTAAATTTAACATTATCCATAGACATAAAGTAAACCATGCTTTGTTCATCTGTTATATTGCTTTTTTCTAATTGTTGAGAATGCAAAATCAAAACGCCTGCCGTTTGTGCCATAGCCTCTATAATTAAAACACCAGGCATAATAGGATGATTTGGAAAATGACCTTCAAAATACCACTCGTTAGCGGTTACCATCTTAACACCAGTCGCACTTTCAAAGGGAATTATGTCCTTCACTTTATCCACTAATAAGAACGGATAACGATGTGGTAACAATTTTTTAATGACGTTGATATCTAAAACAATATCTAATTCTTTCTTTTCACCTATATCGCTCATCTTAACATCCTTTAATTTATTTCTTTTTTTGAATAAGTTTTTTTATAGCAACCGTTTGCCTGTGCCAATCTTTTGCATTAACGGCAGGAATACCAGCAACCGTTGCGCCATCTTCAATGTTGCGCATAATACCGCTACCGCCTGCAATTTTCACAAAATTACCAATATTTAAGTGGCCTGCAATACCTGCTTGTCCTGCAACGATCACAAATTTACCAAGCTTTGTGCTGCCGGCAATACCAACTTGTGCAACTATTACAGATGCATCACCAATTTCAACGTTGTGTGCTATTTGTACTTGGTTATCAATGCGAACACTATTACCAATAACTGTATCCGACTGGCTGCCGCGATCGATCGTTGTGTTGGCTCCTATTTGAACATCATCACCAATACGAACGCATCCTAATTGTTGAATATCAAAGTGCCCTTTTGCATCCATATGAAAACCAAAACCAGCTTGCCCTATACGTGCACCTGTTTTAATATTCGCCATGCTGCCAATAAGACAATGGGATAATGTGACATTTTCTTCAACATAAGAAGTATGACCAATTTCTACATTTTCACCAACTGTTGTGTGTGATTTAACAATTGTATTATCACCAATTCTAGCGCCAGCCTTAATTGATGCAAAAGCATCTATCTGAACATTATGACCAATCGCAGCCGTTGAGTGAACATCCGCTTTATCACTTATCACGCCTGTGCTTTCTGGTTTTGGATAAAATAAATTCATCACTTTGCCAAAATCACGATACGGCGCAAAAGACTCTATAACAATGCAAGTTTTCGGCGCTTTATCTTTAAAATCAGGATGCACAATCACAACACCCGCTTTGGTGTTTTGTAAATCATTTAAATATTTTGCATTATGTAAAAAAGATACATGTTCTGGTAAAGCCGTTTTTAAAGGTGCAATCCCCGTAAGCACAGCAGGAACCTTTGAACCGGTATACTCTGCAAGCTTTAAAATGCTGAAAATTTCCTGTAAAGGAACATCGTTATTTTTTTTGATAAACTGATTCTGCATTCATGGCATTTTTTATAAGATCAATTAATTATAACTATTTTACACGATCATATAAAGAAAAATGTGCGTTGCTAGAAGATTGATTGCACCTACCTATTATATTACAATGATTATAACGCACTTTATATACACGGAAAACAAATGACATTAAAAATTGCAATCAATGGTTTTGGGCGTATCGGCCGTCTTGTTTTACGTGGAATTTTAGAGACAAAGCAAACAGGTATTCAGGTCGTTGCCATTAATGACCTTGGAAAAATTGAAGATAATGCACATTTATTTAAATATGACAGCGTTCATGGGCGTTATCAGGGTACAGTCTCTTCTAGTGGAAGCTCCTTAACAGTAGACCATATGAATATTGCTATGTTTCAAGAGCCATCACCTGAAAAACTACCATGGGGCGATTTAAATGTGGATATCGTTTTTGAATGTTCAGGGCGCTTTACCAAACGTGAGCTTGCCGCACAACATTTAAAAGCTGGGGCTAAACATGTCTTAATATCAGCGCCAAGCCCAGATGCTGATCTAACCGTTGTTTACGGTGTGAATCACGATAAATTAACTCCAGATCATAAAATTGTATCGAACGCTTCGTGTACAACAAACTGCTTAGCTCCAATTGCTGATGTTATTCATAAAGCCGTTGGCATTGATGTTGGTTATATGACAACAATTCACGCCTATACAGGTGATCAGCGCCTTGTCGATACACAACATTCAGATCTTCACCGCGCGCGCGCTGCAGCAGAATCTATCATTCCATCATCAACAGGTGCTGCAAAAGCCGTTGGTCTTGTTTTGCCAGAGCTTAAAGGGAAGCTGGATGGTACCGCCCTTCGCGTACCCACAGCAAATGTATCGGCCGTTGATTTTAAATTTTTAGGTATAAAGAAAGATTTTAATGTAGACGTTATTCATAGCGCAATAATTGAGGCATCACAAGGTAGAATGAAAGGCGTGTTAGAGATTTGTGACGAACCTCTTGTGTCAAAAGACTTTAACCATTATCCCGCAAGCTCTGTGTTTGACATGACGCAAACACAGATTTTAGATAATCGTTTTTGTCGCGTTTTATCTTGGTACGATAATGAATGGGCATTTTCCCTTAGAATGGTTGATGTGGCTAAGTCTTGGCTTTTTAAATAGTTTGTTTTCCACTACCCTCCTATCCATCTATGCAATTAATCTAAAATTTTCATTTGTTTTTACTAAAAATATTGCTACGTTAGTAATTAAGTTTTACATGTTAATGGTAATGTGTAAAATTTTGATAAAATAAATTGGAGATAATATGAAGAAAATAACATATTTTTCAACACTGCTTGCTGGCTTAATGAGCATCGCGAATGGCCAAGCATATACTGATCCAACAATAGGTATACTTGAAGGATCACAGACTGAAAATTCTGCCACAGTAACTGGAGGTAGTGGAACAGAAGAATTACTAACATTTTGCGATGTTTCAAATGACGATATAGCAAGTCCTACTTTTCCTATTGCGGCTCAAGTTGGATGTCCATTCTACTATGCTGCTGAGAGTATTGATCAAGTTGACACATGCGAGCTTAAAAACGGTTATGAATGTGCCGCCACTGATTATGCCCAAATTTCTGATTATGCCCAAATTTCTGCTGATGCTCAAAACGGTTTTGACGCGTGGTTTAAGACACTAGTATTACATATTTCTGGTGGTGAGGATGCGCCAACAAATGAAACAGTCCATGCAGCACTAGTTGCAATGACGAAATGTGGTATCGGCATCGTATATACCCCTAAAGAGGGAACTCTGAAAGCTAAATTCATATGCCTAGCTGGCGAACCTATTGTAAAATCACACATATTCACTAAAGAAGCAGCACCTGCAACAGCAGTGCCAACAACAGTTAATAATGATACTGATAATGACGCACCTGATGGTGAAGCACCAACACCAATTAATAAACAAGAGAACCTTACAGATAGTTTTTCAGCTGAAGAAGAACAACAACAAGAAGGCATGGGCGCGCCCACAAAAAGCACAGTACTATCAAAGTAGTGAAAAATGTTTAAACTTTAAGGCTCCAGAATTCTAGAGCCTTTTTATTATGCACACTCAATTAAAACCAGCATCAATATAATTAATCTAAAATTTTCATTTGCTTTAAATCAACTTACTGCTAAATTAGTAAGTATAGGTTGCGTGTTAATCAGAATGCGTAAATTTCTCACAACCAAATAGACGGAGATATTATGACAAAAACAATATATTTTTCCACCCTAATTTCAAGTATTTTAGGCTTAGCATATGCTAGCGAGGACAATGCTGGGCCCACTCAAATGAAAACGACAGGTCAGGCTTCAGATCCCCAAACTACAATCGTACCACAAGACAATAACGAGGATGATGGATATGGACCACGCATACAATCAATGGGAGAACTGACTAGTAGTTCATGCTCACCAACAGCAGAGGAACCACCAAGCTTAAAACTTTCAGATTCTGTGCACAATTATCAACAAAGCAAAAAAGAAGAGGCTGGAGTGGCAGCCCCATCTGATGGGATGACAACATCTTCTGAGTAAAGTCTTCTAGAATATCAAAAATTAAAGGCTCTTATTTTTAGAGCCTTTTTTCACACTAGCTATAGCGAAGACGATCTAACACGCCTTGCAATATATAGCTTGCAGCCAATTTATCAACAACTTGTTTGCGTTTTTTACGCGATGTATCAGCGGCTATCAATGTGCGCTCTACAGCAGACGTTGATAACCGTTCATCCCACAACAGAACAGGAAACTCATCCCCAAGGGCTTCCACCAATTGCATAACCCGCGCGCATGACAAACCTTCTGTACCATTCATATGCAAGGGATACCCCATAATAAAAGCAGATACATTATATTGATTTTTCAAATTCAAAAGAACATCAACATCCTTCTTAATCGACTTTCTTTTTATTGTTTCTTGGGGGGTTGCAATCATCCACATAGCATCAGAAAGGGCTAAGCCAATTGTTTTTTCACCAATATCTAAGGAAAGCAAACGATTTTTATTATTTTTAACTGCTGTTAAGTCTGATATTTGAATAATCATCGCGTCTTTTTGTATAGTACTTTTTGACGAGACATATTCACTTTCTTTAAGGTATTTAAATTTTTAACCATACTTTTTGACAAAACTTTATAGTGTTTTTGAGCGGGTGTTTTTTGCATCGCTGACACCCTTTGTAATGTTGGCGCCTTAAGTGTGTTTTTTTCTGCCCGATTATCCAGCAAGTCGTCAAACGTTGTAAACGATTCAACTGGTGGTTGATATTGTTGTTGAAACCCTAGTTTTTGAAAGCCATAATCCAAAAGTTCATGTGCGCGCTGATCACGTTTTCTGGCCGTCTTCCCGCCCATCACAACAACAAACAAACGGTATGGTTTGTTACTCTTATTATAACGAATGGCAGATGTACTAATATTATATCCAGGTGCTATCGCATAGCCCGTCTTTAAACCATCAATTCCATTTTGATCATTTAACATACGGTTATGCGTTTTTATTATTTTCCCATCATAGTTGAATTCTTTAAGCTTAAAATAGTGCGCGTACTGTGGAAAATCACGATACAAGGCTATCGCTAAAACAGACATATCTTTTGCTGTTGTCACTTGCCTTTTATCATTTGTGTGCCTGTCATTTAGCCCAGATGAGTTTTTAAATGTTGTATGGTGCATACCTAATTGACGGGCTTTTGTTGTCATCATTTTTGCAAAATTTTCAACAGATCCACCCAAAGCCTCTGCCGCAACAACGGCTGAATCATTCGCCGATTTTACAATCATACTTTTTAGCAGCGTTTCAGCAGAAATTGTCTGTTCAGGTTTTAACCAAAGTTTTGATGGTTTTTGCCTGGCTGCCCGATGAGACACAACAAATTGCGTATTGAGCGATATTTTCCCCTTTTTTAGCGCATCAAACATTAAATAAAGTGTCATTTTCTTCGTAAGTGAGGCAGGATAACGCTGCGCTGTTGCATTAGAACTATACAAAATACGCCCCGTTTCGCCATCCACAACAATTCCTGCGGCCTTTTCAGCAGCATGAAGCACCATAGACAGTAATGAAAAGTAAAGTGGTAATAAAATACGCATCTTTTTACGAATAAAGAACCTATATACTTATAATACTTCAAAAAGCAATCGCATGCCAAGACACCTTCTGTAATATTTTAACAACGCTCTAAAGGATGCACGCCTCGATTTTGATACAGTTCATCAGTTGGTATAAAGGGGTGACGATCTTCCATAAAGTGTTTAAGCAATTTTTCAACAATATCAATTGCAAATGCAACACTTTCTGCCGTTTGGGGACGGGGTGAAATTTTACAATCATGCCCTCTATCATCTTTTGAATAACCTTTTAAAACCCAATACTCTGATAAAATATCACCATAGTCTTTTTCAAACATGCTACTTAGCATATACGTTAAAAGGGGAAGCTGTAATGAATATCCTTTTTCAATCATCGCTTTTGAGGGCTCTATCCCCGTTTTATAATCGATCAAATGCATTTTATTGTTGTGACTAATAAAATCAACCCTATCAGCAATCCCATAAATGGTAAAATTGCCCAACGCAGCTTGTAACTTTTCTTCACGAATAATTTTATCTGGCAGAACGTCTTGAGTCGCACGACAGACAAAGTCAACAACTGAAGCAATTTGCTTTTGCAAAAATATCTTTTGAGGCGCTGCAATATTAAGGGGGAAAATCGCTTTTTCGATAACCTCTTCGCGCGGGTCTTTTTTATCCGTATCAAAGGAAATATGCTGTAAAATTGTATGAATGATATTACCGATATCTGCTGGCGATAAACCTAAAAACCAAGGATTTCTTGGCTTAAGTTTTAAGATATAACGCGCATAAAAAGTATACGGGTTTTTATTAAGAAGCTCAAGCGCACTAACACTTAACTTGTTTATATTGGCTTTACATAGAGGGTATAATGGCGCGATGGTTTGATAATCTGTGTTCTGTCCTAGCTGTAATTGTTTGGCAATTTCATAAAACCGCTCTGCACGTTTTTTTTGGGCTTCAGACTCTTCACAAAAAACAGATAGCCGTCTTAACCAACGGGATTCTTGCGTCGGTGTACCATCAATTTTTAACGATCGCGTGAAATACACTTTTTTAGCACTTAATGTACAGGCAAAATCATGTGCCGACAAACCAAGACGCCGATCTAGTGCCGGCATGCCTAAATTTTCACGATCCAATTTTGATAACCATATATCATTTTTAATTGTTGGCGGCCACTGTCCTTCATTAAGCGCTGTTAAAATGACAATTGGTGCTGTAATATGACGTGCTTCTAAACTCCCAACCATGGTGACGCGCTGATGCAAATTATCTTTATTAGTCATTGGTGAACACATGTTAAATGACGACTTCACATAATCTGTAAACACCCATAAAGATATCTGTTCAGGATTTTTTCTGTGCAGAATTGTTAGTTCGTCAAAAAATTGAATAATAAGTTCACCATCACTTTGCCGTGCATACATTTGATCTGCAACAACCTCCACATTTTCTCTAACATAATCAAACCATTTAGATATTGATAATTGCACTGGTGTTTTCACCTGTAAATCTGGAAATAGATTAATACACTGTTCATATGTATCAACGTCGTCCACTTTAATTTTGCCTTCAAAGGCATAAATAGCGTTTAAGACATTCACGCGGTCTTTAGGGTGAAATAGAGGATGTTTTACGAGCGCTAATAAAGATTTTAAATCACGCGCCTGTAAAAATATTAGATAAAGTAACAGGAATTTAAAGGCAACCGATTGTTTAATGGGTAGTGATAGCGAACTATTGGCTTGAAAATTATATTTTTGCAAACTATTTTGTATATACAAAGAAAGCTTTGGGTCAGCACATACAATGGCAATATCATCGTCTGGGGTTTCTTCTAAGTGATAGCGAACAACCGTTGCAATAAGTTGTGCTTCATGAAGCAATGATTTAGCTTTTAAAAATGTAAAATGTTCCTGCACCGGCATATTTTGAATTTTGTTGTCAAAAAAAGACATTAATTTAGAAGTTACTTCCTCTGTCGCATACCACGTTTGATAAACATCCGACTGTTTCTCTATCTTTTTCACAAATTCGGCTTGGGTATATAGGGGGTGCGTAATAGGATATTCTTGATTAAAGGATTGCAAGCCGGGCAACACAACATAACCATTTTCTAAACTTAGCAGTACTTTTGCTAGTTGTTGGACAGCGGGTATTGTGCCTGTTGTACCCGCCAAAATGATAGGGTGTGGTAACATTTTGGTTTTAGAATATGCTTCTTCAAGCAACAGTGCCGCATCACAAATATCATTAAAATTTTTCTGTGTTTTTTCTATTAAATTATTCCTTTGAAGTTCACCATAATAACGCGTAATTGTTAAGTGAAATGTTTTTTGATGTGACTTAATATCACTTAAACTCTCAAGATATGCCACTGTTTTTTTAGGATCTATTCCTGATAAAATACACTCGTCTAATAAAGCTGCAATACTTTGACTAAGGTCTATTAATAACTCATACGATTTACCAGGTTTATTTTTCTTTAAAGCTGCCAAAATTAAATGAATGCGCTGTGTATTACCAATAACACGCTTTGAATTTTCACCTAAGGCAACCGGCCCTTTTACATGTTGGTACAAAACATCTTTATAAAAGTCTGATATCGTAACGATTTTTGGCAAGACAATATTTTGAAATTCAGTTGTAAAAACTTTCTGCAAACTTAAAACAGCACGGTGACTGGGTAAGATAACCGTCGCATTTTGCCGAGCGTCTTGTGGAAATTTTTCTATAATGCCATGCGCCAATGTTTTAAGATATGGATCACTTAGCGGTATTGTAAACAAAGGCATATAAGAAAAATCAAAGAATCATTGAGTAGCTAGAGTATAGCATGCACCCAAAAATAGACCTATATTAGATAAAGGTACATTGGGATGAAAAGTCTAAAAAACTTCTCTTCTATTTTTTCAACAAATCATTGGCAAAATCATGATTAACATCTCTATGATTTGTTTCATCTGCACGTACTGCTATGATAACGTCTCTTAATTTTGCATCCTTAGGTAAGTTCCAGTAATGTATGGCAATTTCAGGTGCAGGAATATTTTCATGTGTTCCAGCATCAATTTCGTTCAAATACTCAGTATAACTAATGACGGCTTCTTCTTCAAAATAGCCAACAATGCGATGTGCTGTTTTTGAAGAGAATAAATAAATTAAAAAATAAAAATTAAAGAACACACCTTGAACGATTAGAACAATTAATCTTTCTATCCATGATGGTTGAGCAATGTTGATAAACGTTAGCAAGTGCATGCGTTCATTTTCAGCTTCATCTAATAGTGTTTTAATCCAATCACCATCATCGCCCATTTTTCGCAACGACTTCATATGTTGAAGCATACCGCCGACCATACCGGGAACGGCTGCAACCGTTTCTAACACAACTGCGCGATGACCGTAACGCTTTGCAAAAAATACATCAGCCAAAAAGCGCAACATTTTTACAAACCGGTAAGCAAGTTGGTCAGAAAAGCCTTTTGGCTTATGGTGAAAGGTTAAGTTGACGTCTTTATTATCGTGTTTCATAAGCCCATATTAAAACTAAATTCTTTGCATTATTTTAACACAGCCCACTAATAATTAACAAACCACCAAAAAAGTGTGTTCTAAAATTTTAGAGTTAATTTGTGTATTCTTATTACGCACCTGGGTAAGAAGAACTCCCAGATGCATCACCACTTGTTGTACCCGGATAAGGTTCAGAACTCCCAGATGCATCACCACTTGTTGTACCCGGATAAGGTTCAGAACTGCCAGATGAAGCACCACTTGTTGTACCTGGGTAAGGTTCAGAACTGCCAGATGAAGCACCACTTGTTGTACCTGGGTAAGGTTCAG
>CAZTIE010000009.1:0-10370 GCA_964613645.1 uncultured Verrucomicrobiales bacterium | reverse complement strand
AACTACCAGATGAAGCACCACTTGTTGTACCTGGGTAAGAAGAACCACCTGAAGCAGCTGCTCCGTATCGATTTTCAATAGCCTCTACTGCCGGTGTACTTTCTGCCGCTGCAGCTTCACCATCTTCGTATCCTGAACTTGCATCTTGTGGCTCAGGTTGTGTAGCCGATTGCGCTTTAGGCTGTGGAGCTGGTGCACCACTATTTTGAGCAGGGAATGGATTTTGTGGTTTTTGCACTTGTTGATTTACGTGTTCCATACCTAATGCATTAGCTGAATTACCTTTAAGTTCATTCATACTAGGCATTGGTTGTGCAACACTTTGAAAAGAGCTAATATTGACATTTTCGTATTTTTTTTCTGCTTTTTTTTCTGGAGTTACACACGTTGCTGAACACATTACCGGTGGTTGTTTGCGCACCAAATCTACAGACGGTGTTCCTGATAGGGCTCTCATCGCTTCAACACTACTACCCTCAGGGCTTAACAATCTGCATTTTGTCTTATCGCAGTGATGCATCAACGTTGTTTGCCGGTCTAATACATAGACACCTTCTTGCCCGCTTACCATTTCATATCGTGTATTTTTATGTACATATGCAATTAAAACGGCAATACATGCTAAAGCTGTAATACACGCTAGTAAAGTTGACCTGATAGACATATTATTCTCCTGCCTGAAGATTTTATTAGAAAAGGCATTTATTCTGCCCCATAATGATAGTATACTGGTAAAAGTGTTAACAAATCGTCAATTTTTGATCTTTTTATGACTTTTTTTCGAATAATTTTATTCTTTTTTTTTCTTGTTCTATCTTTAGAAGCCAAAACAAAGGCTGAGATACAACGTTTTATCCCTCTATTTGAGGAGAATATAAAAAAAGCAAAAGGTGACTATAGAGCACCTGGGCTAGCAATCGCTATTATTAAAAATGGAGAAATCATTTACACACACACAATGGGTGTTAAAGAAAACGGTACGGACACCCCTATTAATGATGAAACTATTTTTCAAATAGCCTCTGCCACTAAACTGCTATTAACATTTGTCATAGCGCAACTTGTCGAAGAAAAAATAGTATCTTGGGATACACCTGTACACAAATATTTACCTGAGCTTGAATTTTCAGACAAAACAGCAAATGAAAAAATTACACTTATTGATCTTTTAACACATCGAGTTGGCCTGCCTGCATTTACAGGCGACATGATGTGGCACTTACATTTTTCACCAACAGAGCTTATTAAAAGTCTAAAACATATCAAGTTTAAATCATGTTTTAGAGAAAAATATGCGTATCAAAACGCCATGTTTGCCATTGCTGGCATCATGGTTGAACGGGCTACTAAGAAGAGCATTGAACAATTATTTAATGAACGGATCTTCAAACCATTAAATATGGAACAAGCCTCTGTTGGTATGGATGCTCTAAAGCCAAAATTCTTCGGCTTTAAAAAAGCAAACTTTGCCTTCCCCCATGATATACGTGATGGAAAAGTGTATACAAAGCCTTTAATGCCTCATATGTATTATTTCTCTGGCAGCAGTGGGGTTAATCTTTCCATAAAAGATGCTGCAAAGTGGCTAAACTTTTTAATGAGTGATTATACGTATAAGGGAAAGCAGTATCTTAAAAAAGAAACCATAGAATTTTTACGTAGCCAAAAATCAACAGCAACCATTTCAGATCATGACTTACAATTTGCAAAAGAGCGTTTTTCAAAAACGAGTTATGATATAGGAATATTTGAAAGCCAATATGGTCCCAATGATAAAGCTAAACTGTATGCCCACATGGGTGGATTCAATGGTGTCCGCAGTTACTTTGGTTTTATACCATCAGAAAATCTCGGTATAGTCATTTTATCTAATTATGGATCTATGCGCGTCAGCCTTATGCCTGAAGTTATTCGCAACATCTTTTTAGACTGGTATTTCAACCTTAACGGAATAGACTGGCTAGAACGCATTCACGGAACAGAATTAAAATGGCGCTCAGAACATAAAAACCACCGTACATTAAATAGATTACATTACCCAACGGCACCAAGAAACTTTAACGATTATACGGGCGTTTACAATCATAAGATATTTGGCAATGTAACAATAAAACATCAAGACGGCAAATTAAATATCATTTATAAAGGAAAAAGCATTCCCTTAACACATTGGAATGGTGATGAGTTTGATATGAAACCATCAGATCTTGATGAGAGCTATAATGATTATGACGTATGCCCAGTTTATTTTTTCCTAGATAACCAAGGTCAGTTCAAACTGTATATTGGCAATATGTCTGAAGGGATATCACCATATTTTGAAAAAATCCATTAAGAAAGCTATTCATGCGCTGTCCATTTTGTAGTCATCATAATACGGCCGTTAAAGATTCTCGTACAACAGATGATCAAACATCTATTAGAAGGAGGCGGGTCTGTGATGCTTGCGGGTCACGATTTACAACATTTGAACATGTACAATTGCGAGACCTGAATGTATTAAAACGTGATGGGCGTATTCAACCCTTTGACCGCGACAAAGTTAAAAAAGCCATATCAAAATCTGTGCACAAACGGCAAATTACCCCTGATCAAGTAGAAAAGCTGGTAACCTCTATTGCTAGGCAATTAGAATTACTAGGTGAACCTGCAATTAAAAGCACTGTTATTGGTGAAATGGTTTTAGAATCACTCAATGAAATTGATATTGTTTCTTACATACGTTTTGCAAGTGTCTATCAAGATTTTAAAAATATAGATGATTTTGTAGGCATATTAAATAATATAAAACCTAAAAAATAACATGAAATTATTTCATGAACAAGGTATTATAAGAAAACCTCACACCCCACAAACACCCCACCCCATTATTCAAACAGCTATAAGAACAATTTGTGAACGACTAAAATGGTTTAAAAAAACTTTTGAAAATGTCTTAATTTTAGGACCGTACAGCGATCTTTTAAAAAAAGGATCTGACACACTAAAAAATGCGTCAACGACATTTACAAATGCACCCATGGCATATGACTGTATTATTAGTTTTTTCGACTTACAAACAATCAATGACGTTCAGAGCTATTTAACTCAAATAAAAACACATCTTAAACCTGGAGGGTTCTTTACGGCCGTCTTTATGGGGGGCGAATCATTTTTAAACCTAAAAAATAAAATGATGGAACTTGAAATATTGCATGAGTGCGATGTCTGCCTTCGCGTGCACCCATCCATTCATGTTGCAGATGGTGCAGCCCTCATGCAAAACACCGGCTTTGCTTGCCCTATGGCGGATATAGAAAAAAAATCATATCAATATGCGTCCCTTTATAAATTTATCAAAGAACTCCGTTTATGGGGGGCAACATCAAAGTTTTATGAAACACCTAAAATAATTCAAAGATCATGCGCACAGCATATTATAAATAGTGAAGATGCTTTTGAGGAAAAAATAGACCTTATATATTTAACGGGTTTAAAACCAACTTCTGGAGAGCGTACGCTAGAAACAAAAAAACCTACAATAAGATTTCTAAAATAACGTCATCTTGCTAACGGTTTATTAACCTTTGCTTGTTAGCCTAAAATAGAATACTAAAATTTTTGGTTGTTTTTATGAAAAGTTATCGCATCTTCCTGCCCTTATTCTTATTGTTTTTTGTTGCAGAACAAAAATCTGTTGAAGCGGCCTCACAAACGACTTCAAAATCAAAACCTTCCAAGGCACATAAAACACAAAAAGGTAGCAAAAAAGATCACAGCAAGTCTATGTATGCACAAGCAATACATCCTGCTGATAAAATGCTTGTTAACAATTTTGGTAAACAGGTTGGATTTGAGCCAAAAGATTTTTCTAAAGTGGAGGAAAAAGAAGTTTGTTCTAAAAAAGCCTGCATGGAAGATACAGATCAATCTACCTGCTATAGAGGCTTTAGGGGTAATATTGAACACCCTGAAAAGGGTTGTCAGGGTTATCAACGTCGCACCATGGGACAGAAAATTGGCAAAACTAAAAAAGAGTCAAGAGTATCTAGTGGTGGATTCACAACAGGTGACATCACTTCAAAGCCTGGTAGAAAACCTGGCGGCAAGCCAACTAAAGATGCGTTAGACGATGGATCATTAGGCATCAATGTAATTGAAAATAGTACAGCCGGCGTTACGCCTGTTCCAGATGGCAAAACACCAACTACTCCTGATGAAAACCCTGCAGCAGCTATTGCGGGTATTGGCGGCGCAGCTGTAGTTGGCGGCCTTATCATGAACAATATTGCCGGTGATGATGACAACACTGTAACACCTGGAAATAATGGCATACATGCTATGTTTGCCCCCACTGCATCCAGTGCAGCAGCTGGTGCTGGGGTTGCAGGACCCGGAGGCATTCGACCAACTGCGGCATGTTCAACAAAATTAGATGCAGAAGCACTTGGTGCTGACATTAAACAAACACATGAAGCTGAGTTAGCTAACCTAGGAACAGCAGCTGTAGCTGGATCAGAAAACCCCAAAAACAGTCATCAGACACTTTACACCTTGATCGTTAGTCAATTAGCATACCTATCAACCATTACAGATATAGCACAGCTAAATAGCGGTATAGACCTGTTAACCGGCCACCTAAACATACTAATTGGCACTACAAGCATACAGTCGCACTTTTCACACAATCTTGCGAACAAAATCATTAGTGCTGTGTCATGTATAAAAAACATAGGTCAACCACTTCCAATTAATAATTGTATTGGGTGGATGGCTGATGCAATGGCCGACTAAAAAGAAATAAAAAAAATAATAAACATTCTTGATGTGAACATTATATCATGATAAGATATCTTTGTTGGCTGGTTTAGCTCAGCTGGTAGAGCAACTGATTTGTAATCAGTAGGTCGGGGGTTCGACTCCCTCAACCAGCACCATTTTGGGGTATCGCCAAGCGGTAAGGCACCGGTTTTTGGTACCGGCATTCCCAGGTTCGAATCCTGGTACCCCAGCCAACATTTTTTCAGATACAACTCTTGTTTACAAGTATTATTGGATGATAGCCTATATAAGATAGCTTATATTCTCATCTTCAATTGACTATTTACATCATTTTTTTAATTGCCATATTGCTGTGTATTATTGGATATTGCTGCTTTCAATTAAATAGCATGAACAAAAAATACAATTTAGAAAAAAACAACAGGAAAACAAAAGAACTTATTTTAGAGAATAACCCCCTACCGTGGTGTGCTTTTGATATAAAATTTAATAATTTCACATGCTCCTTAAGCTTTAAAGGGCTGCTAGGTATACAAAATCAGCAAGATGTAACAATACAAGATTTTTACAAAATACTGTCAGCACACCCACTATCACCACTCTATCAAGCTATTCAAGATTCAATTCATGTTGGAAGCTTATTTTCCATACAAAGCGCTTTAAAACATACCGAAAAAGAAATTATTATTTCGGGACAAAAACTAACAACTGTTCAAAAAAATTTTACGCACAAAAAGTGTAATAGTAGTGAATTTATTTTTATCACCATTGAAGATGCAACAGAGAAAAATAAAAAGCGTCAAAAAGATGAGGTTACTTATCTACAGGCGTTAAAAGAAAATAGGACAATCTCAAATATTACTAACAATATTCCTATGGCCTTATGGCACCGCAACTCTCAAGGACGTATTGATTATTGCAATGAAACATATGCCAGCGCTTTAGAATGTTCTCAGGCAAAAATAAAAACTGAAAATCTTGAACTTTTTTCAAAAAATGATATCGACCTACACGCACTTTCAGCGCAAGCGTTAAAGAATCATCAATCATCCACTTCTCGTAAGCATGCCGTTATTCAAGGAAGCCGTCGATTGGTTGAAATAGGCATACACCCTATTTTGGAAACATTTTCAACAATTGGATATGCACTAGACATCTCTGAAACGGAGGAATTATCATCAAAATTATCATCAACAACATCAGCATATCATGAAATATTTAATACAATTTCTATACCGATCGCTGTTTTTGATGAACGCAAAAATTTACACTACTACAATACGGCGTACACCAAACTTTTTGACTTTAAAAATTCATTTTTAGAACAAAATATTACGTTTGCAGATATTTTAGATGACCTGAGAAGCAGAAAAAAAATTCCAGAATATGCAAATTTTCAAGAATATAAAAAGAAAAGGGCTGAACTTTTTAACAATGTTATAAAACCAATTGAAGAATTTATAGATTTACCAAACGAAGATACACTGCGCGTGCGTATCGCACCCTACCCCTTGGGTGGATTGATTTTTGTATATGAAAATATCACAGATCAACTTAACCTAGAACGTGGCGTCAATACATTACTTGCTGTGCAAAAAGAAACCATTAATCACTTATATGAAGCGCTGATCGTGATTGAAAAAAATGGAAAAATACAGTTCTTAAACAAAGCAATGGAAAAGCTGTTCAATATTTCAAATGCCAAAATTCTGGTTCACCAACCTTTTAATTCTTGGACCGAAATTTTTAAAGATTTTTTCTTAGATGAGCAGCAACATAAAAATTGGACTGAGTATTTATCGACCCTATTTATCAACCGTCACCCTATAAATGAACGTCTATTTTTACTCAATGATCTTGTTGTGAATTGGTTTTACACCCCCTTACCCGATGGATCACACATGCTAGGATTTTTAAACGTATCTGAAGAATGGAACCACGAACGCCAACTAAAAGCGCATAATTTTAACCTTGAAAAGAAAAACATATTAAAACAAAACTATATAAATCAAGTAACCCACGAATTACAAAAACCCCTTGATAATATAATTGGCTTTTCAAACACCCTAAACCAACAACTGTTTGGGAAACTGAATGAAAAACAATTAAACTACTGCCAGTTAATCGAAAACAATACAGAAAATGTGAAATTTTTAATTGACGATGTTTTATGCCTTATTGGGCTTGATCAATATTCATTAACAATAACCCCGCAACCCTTTATTCTGCAAAATATGTTGGATTCGTTAAAAGCCATGATAGAGCCAATTTTTCAAGAAAAGGGCATTGATTTCACCATAACGAATAAGGCACACACCACAAAAGTTACAGGAAGTGAAAAGCATTTAAAACAAGCTCTATTTGCAATTATTAAAGACTTAACCTTATACACACCAGAAAGCGCCACAATTGATATTAATGTAAAATTATATAAAAACGACAAGAAAGTAACAATACAGATAAATGCCCCCTATCATACAAAAAATGAGGAAGATCCTCAAACACTAGGCAATACAATTGCACGCCGTATTTTAGATGCACACCATACAGACCTGCAGCAAGAAATAACAACAAAAGCACAAACGCTTTCTTTTGATATCCCTCTGGACCATTAATACAGTAAGGACAAGTACAGATAGACCTTCCTAAACATTTGTAATTATACTATAGTAGTCTCAAGTCTATAAAAATATATAAACATGTCTTTAAAAACAAAACTTGATAAAATTCTAACGCACTATAGCAAGCTGTCAGAGCAACTCACCACATACGATATGTCTGATACTAAAGGGTTTGCCAACCTTTCAAAAGAATATTCTGATCTCGGTGAGGTTGCAGCCGCTGTTAAAGAATACAATGAAAAGCTACAGCAATTTGATGATGCAAAAAACATGATGAAAGAGGCAAAAGACGACAAAGAATTAAAAAATTTGGCTGAAATGGAGTATCATGAGCTAAAAGAATGTCTACCAACAATGGAAAATAACATCAAGTTAATGCTACTTCCAAAAGATAAGGATGATGACAAAAACGCCATCTTAGAAGTGCGCGCTGGTACAGGCGGTGAAGAGGCCGGACTATTTGCAGCTAGCCTATTAAGGCTTTATCAACGTTATGCAGCTATTAAGGGGTGGAAGTTTGAATTGCTCAACTCTCAAAATACAGGAATTGGTGGCATAAAAGAAGCATCCGCTAACATAACTGGCAACGGCGTTTTTGCAAGACTAAAGTATGAATCTGGCGTACATCGCGTACAACGTGTTCCCGAAACAGAATCTGGTGGCCGCGTACATACAAGTGCAGCAACCGTTGCAGTGCTTCCTGAAGCAGAGTCTGTTGATATTGTGATAGAACAAAAAGATTTAAAATTTGATGTCTTTAGGTCATCAGGCGCTGGGGGGCAGCATGTCAACACCACAGACAGTGCTGTGCGCGTGACACACATACCCACTGGCGTTGTCGTTGAATGCCAAGATGGCAGATCACAACACAAAAATAAAGAGCAAGCCTTAAAGGTATTACGATCACGCATATATGAAGAAGAACGACGCAAAAAAGATGCAGAGCGCTCTGAAGATAGAAAAGCCCAAGTAGGGAGCGGAGACCGGTCGGAGCGCATTAGAACCTACAATTTTCCCCAAGGACGTGTTTCAGATCATCGCATCAACTTAACCCTATATAAAATCAATCAGATTATGGAGGGTGAGGCACTTGATGATATCATTGATGCCCTAACAGCGCATGACCAAGCTGAAAAATTATCTAAAAATATAGATAAATAACTTTTACTTTCTCCCTAATAATGCTAAGATTTAAAATAACATTAAGCACAACAAGGTATAGTAAGTGTTTCTCCATAAAGTAAATGGAGATTTATTATTAAAATCTGTTAAAAATATTTTATGATTTAAGTTGCATTTAAATTGTCAGCAACATAGTTTTTTTTAAAAAAAACTTAAAGTTATTAACTTATTTTTAAGAAAGTTTTTGTAAACTAGAATTAAAGGGTATAAAGTATATACGAGGCTTATTATGAAAGATACATATTTTGAATCAGTTGTTATGGTGGAACGTATTCACCGTTTGTTCTTAGATGTCTTAAAAATCGAATTAGAAAAGTTAGGTACGCACGACATTAACAACGTGCAAGCCTTAGTTCTCTACAACATCGGAGAAGGACAACTAACTGTTGGAGAACTTACAAACCGTGGTTATTATCTTGGATCTAATGTTTCTTATAATTTAAGAAAAATGGTGCAATATGGTTATGTGGAGCAAATTCAATCTGCACATGACAAAAGATCGAGCCATGTTAAATTAAGCGAAAAGGGTGTCACGCTATACAAAAAACTGGATGATATTTTCAAGGATCATAAAAAAATATTAGAAGAAAAAACCGTTAATATAGATACAGAACAATTTCTTTCTACATTAAAAACATTAGAAAAATTTTGGGGATCACTCCTTATACGTTTTTAATTCTTTGAGTTATATCGTTTTTATCTAATGGCGTTGCTCCACCTCAGGCAATACCCTTTCATCATGTTGCCGCTTGCAATATAGTGTATTAATATGTTAAATATTAATAATAACTTGAATTAGAACAATAATGACAAAAGAAGATTTAATTGAATTCACTGGCGTTGTAACAGAATTGTTACCAAATGCGACATTTCGCGTGAAATTAGAAAATGATCATATTATTTTAGCGCATACATCCGGCCGTATGCGTAAAAACCGTATTCGTGTTCTGGTTGGCGATACGGTCACAATTGAAATGACCCCCTATGATTTAACAAAAGGTCGTATTACATTTAGACAAAAATAGTTTTTTTCTGGAGTTACAATGAAACGTTTTTTACGGTCTATTGTCACAAAAAAAGCACTTGCGTTTTCTTTGGTAGAAATCGGCGTTGGCTTACTGATTATTGGCGTATTAGTTGGTGCGGTCCTGAAAGGTAAAGATTTACTTGATTCAGCAAAACTTTATAGCATAACAAAAGACTTTCAAAATATAAAACATTCTGTTTTTGCCTATCAAGAAACGTATCAGTACTTACCCGGTGATGACCCTAAAGCAAATCGCTTTGGCGATACCATAACACCTGGCAATGGTGATCAAAAAATAACAGGTCCTGAATCTATCCAAGTATGGGTACACTTAAAAGCTGCTGGCTTATGGAAAAATCAAGATTCACCAACATCTAAACTTGGTGGCATCTATAGCCTTTCCACAACAATAGACGGTCAACATTGGATCATACTATCTCTTAATACAAATGGAGATGCCTTACTAACCCCAAAACAGGCAGTTGAACTTAAAGCAAAGTTACAATCCATGGATCACGACTTGTCTGATGAAGATGTTATTATTGAGAATGGTCAGGGCGCACAAAATAATTGTGTCTTAAACGGCCAAATCAAACATGACGTCAAACAAAAAGTTTGCATAATACGCTGCAAACTAAGTTAGTCACTTGAAATGCAGCCTAATTATATAAGGCAGTGCTCTATTTGACTAGAGAACAGCATGAAGTTCACATACCGTTGTTTTCTGATGGGGCCACCGCAGCGATCCCACAGTGCAGTTGCCACCGACCTCCGCCGCC
>CAZTIE010000008.1:0-21714 GCA_964613645.1 uncultured Verrucomicrobiales bacterium | reverse complement strand
ACCAACGACCTTCAGGTTATGAGCCTGACGAGCTACCGGGCTGCTCTACCCCGCGGTATAAAATAATTATATAGGATTATAGAATATCATGCAAGCCTTTTTATAGTTTTTTCATTTCTTCCTCAAGATCATCTATCAATGTATGAATAAGTTGCATCCCTTGTAGCCAAAAATCAGGGTTAGATGCGTCTAATCCAAAAGGTGCTAACAGTTCTTTATGATGTTTTGTGCCACCAGCGCTTAACATCTCCATATACTTATTTTCAAACTCACCTGCTTTGTCTGCAGGTTGGTTTTTATAAACTTGATAGAGGGAGTTTACTAAACAATCCCCAAAAGCATAGGCATACACGTAAAATGACGAATGAATAAAGTGCGGGATTGTCATCCAAAATTCTTGAACATCATCAGGAACTTCCACATAAGGGCCAAGCGCTTGTTTTTGTGTTTCCAGCCAGTGCTTATTAATTTCATCGCGGCTAAGCTCTCCATTTAGGCGGCGGCTTTCATGAACGCGGCGCTCAAAATCATAAAAGGCAATTTGACGAACAACCGTATTAATCATGTCCGAAATCTTAGCCTCCAGTGCTTGTACACGTTTTTGTGGAGACGTTGAGTATTTTAGAAGGCTTTGAAATGTTAGCATCTCACCAAAAACGGATGCTGTTTCACATAATGTCAGTGGCGCATGCGCCATGAGCGTGCCTTTATCATCGGCCAGTAAGCTATGCATGCCATGACCAAGCTCATGGGCTAGTGTTGAAACATCGCGCAGCTTCCCTTTAAAATTTAGAAGAACATATGGATGATGGCCTTTAAATGTTGGCATATTAAAGGCGCCTGAATATTTTGATGCAGATGCAGCTGCATCAATCCACGGGTTTTCAAAAAATTGATTTACAAGGCTTCTGGCTTGATTGCTAAAACTTCCATATGCATTTAAAACAATATCTTTTGATTCTTCCCATGAATACGATTTTGTATCATCCTCAAAGGGTAGGGGGGCATTTCTATCCCAATATTCTAATTTTTCAACGCCCATTAATTGTGCTTTTAGTTTATAAAAACGGTGTGCTAGCGTTGCATAGTTATTTTGTACGGTTGTAAATAAGCTGTTCACAACTTCAGCCTCTACATCGTTACTTAAATGACGGGCTGCAGCAACATCTTTAAAACCGCGCCATCTGTTGTTAATTTCTAAATCTTTAGCTAGTACATTTGTGATCGTTACAAACAAATCACCTTGTTCTTTTAATGTATTGCTAATGCTTATTGCGGAGGCTTTTCTGGTATTTTTATCCGCATTCGATTGTAAATCTGAAATTTCAGCAATGCCCACAGTTTTATCTTTATAATTAAAACGCAATTTTGATAGCATTTCATCAAATAATTTTGACCATACTTGCGTGCTTGTAATAGATTTGTCAGACAGAAGCTGCTCTAATTTTTCATCTAATTGGTAATCTTTCATGGCACACAAACGGCGTAGCCATGGCTTGTAAAAGGCAAGATCTGGGTGCGCCGACATGGCTTTATCAAGTTGTTCTTTACGAATGCAGTTAAGCTCAATCGTGAAAAAAGCAAAACCTTGTTCTACCGCTGTTAAGAATTCAACAATTTGTTGATAGAAACGTTGAATTTCTTCTTTGTCTAAATTTGTAAAGGATAATAATCTAGCATAAACAGCAAGCTTTGTGGATAAGCTGCTTATTTCTTCATAAGTAGACAGTGATTCAAATAATTCTTGTCCGTTCCAAGAAGAACCCGTAAATAAGTTCTTATATTTTTCAGTAAAAGATTCACATATGGTTTTAAGAAGATCCATATCTTCTTGTATTTTTGGATCTTTAATACTTTGATATAGGTCGGTTAAGTCCCACTTCGGCAATTGTGAATCTGTCATATACTCTGTATCCTTGAAAAGGTTAGGCGCTTGTTCTGCAACAAGTAATTATTATAATTAACGTGTTTATCACACATCTACATCCTTAACAAAGCGCTAAAAAATGTCAACAGTTTTCGATTTTTTAAGCCTTCTTGTGTTCGTGTTTTATAACAAGAGAGACTATGCTTGACCATATAACAGAAGAACCTGTATAAAAGACATATATTTTCCCCTTGGATTTATTATGTTTTTTCGCCCTTCGTTTTTGATCTTGATATGCTTTTTATGTACCTTTGTTAACACCTGGGGTGCAAAAGATTTACACAATAAAAAAGCGATTGTGCGCTTAAATGGTAAGGCAAAGCATAGCTTTCCAGATGCAGACTTCCCCTTTGCGAATGTAAATGCACCAAAAGGCGGTAAGTTACGATTAGCTGCACAAGGTACATTTGATTCTTTGAATCGGTTTAGTATTCATGGTACAACGCCTGATGAAGTGCTTGTTTTACAATATGATATGTTAATGTTTAGGTCTCCTGATGAACCTTTTACAATGTATCCATTACTAGCAGAATCAGCTGACATCGAATCGGATAGTTCTGCCATCACTTTTAAACTGAATCCAAAAGCAAAATTTGCAGATGGGTCTTCAGTGCACGCAGAAGATGTTAAAGCTTCTATAGAACATTTGCGCGATAAGGGGAAGCCGCGTTATAAAATGTCTTTTGGGCCCGTTGAGCGTATTGATATTATGGACGACTTAACAATTAAAATTAATTTTTCGAAAAAAGATGATGGAACCTACGACCCTGAACGCCCACTGGTCGTGGCATACTGTATTGTGATGCCTAAAAAAGATCTAGAAAAAACTGATGTTGGCGAACAAAGTCACCACCCCATACAAGGTACGGGCCCCTATAAAGTAAAAAGTTTTGAACATGGGCACTTTATCGAAATGGAAAGACGCGATGATTATTGGGCAAAAGATTATCTCAAGGGGTTCTATAACTTTGATACCATCCATTTGGATTACTATAAAACATCACAAGCACAATTTCAGGCGTTCCAAGCAGGTGCTTATGACATCTTTTTTGAAACGAATCCACAAAACTGGAAGCGCGGATTTGATTTTCCAGCAGCAAAAGATGGCCGTGTGGTAAGATTTGAAGCAGAGCATACGCGCGGTGTTTTGTCCCGCTATTTTATTGTCAATATGCGACGTCCATTATTTCAAGATATTAACTTACGTAAAGCCATTAGCCTTGCCTTTGACGCCGATACTGTGAATAGACGTGTTTATGAAGGGGACATGAAAGTTCCGCAAAGTACGTTTGCCAATACAATATATGCACATAGCGGCAAAGCAGAAGGTCTTGAACTTGAGATTTTAACAAAATATCAAAGCCGAATTGGCGATCGCTTTCATGAAATGACGAACAGTGCATACGCAACCCCAAAAACACAATCTCCAGCAGAGCATAGAGGGTATATAAAGCAAGCAGCAACTATTTTAGATTCTGCAGGGTACGTTGTGAAAAATGGTATGCGCCTTACGAAAGAGGGTAAACCACTAGAATTTACTATGATGATAAAAGACGAAAAATTAGAAAAAATTGCCTTGTCTTATGCGCAAAATTTAAAATTACTGGGTATACAGCTTCATATTCAACGTGTTGACACTGTTCAATATGAAAATCGTGTTTTGGACTCTGACTTTGACATAATTATTCATGGAATTTTTAATGGCATGTCTCCGGGGGTTGAACAAACTTATTATTACGGGGCTAAATTTTCAAACATAAAAGGTTCAAGTAATTATATTGGTTTGTCTGATGACGTTTTAGAGGATCTTGCTTATGATGTAGCAAAGGCAACAACGCCAGAAATACATGTTGCCGCTTGCCATGCGATGGATAGGTATTTAATGCATTTACACTGCCTTATTCCCATTATGTATGATAATAAATACCGTGAAGCAAGGTGGGTAGGGGTATTCGAAACCCCTAATTATGACCCTGATATGGGCCGAAATGTTATGGCTTTTGGGTGGGTTGCGCCTGGTAAGAAACAGGCAGTAGATAGTAAGAGAGAGGCCGATACCAAAGCAGAAGTTGGGTTCTTCCAAAGTATGTTGAATAAAATTTATTCGGTTGTCTTTTAATTTTCACAGTTGCAATATAGAGCGTGAACGAACATTTGATACAGAATTTTCTCTCCGTATAGATTTTATCATAAATTCACGGTATAATTTGTGTATAGATTCTAAATCAAAAAAATATGACTATTCAAGTATTGATGCCTGCTTTAAGCCCCACGATGACTGAAGGGAACCTTGTTAAATGGGTAAAGAAAGAAGGTGATAAAATTAATGCCGGCGATATCATGTGCGAAATTGAAACTGATAAAGCTACAATGGAAGTTGAGGCCGTTGATGAAGGTGTCCTTGGAAAAATTTTTATTTCGGAGGGTTCAGAAGGTGTTAAAGTAAACAGCTTGATTGCCGTTTTATTAGAAGATGGTGAAGATATCTCAGCTATTACTCATCCTGAAACTGTTGAAGCGCCAAAAACAGAAACTGCAGCTTCTAGTGAGATCGCAGGAAAATCGGTTAAACTTAACACACCAACACCACAAAAAGCGGGTGATCGTGTGTTTGCAACACCACTTGCTAAGCGTATAGCGCAAAATAATAATGTTTCTTTGGATGGTGTATCGGGCACTGGCCCGAACGGGCGTATTATAAAATCTGACGTTGAAAATACAAGTTCAGCCTCAAAGCAAGTGGCAGTGACTCAAGGTTTAGTGTATGAAGATAAAAAAGTATCTTTAATGCGCAAGACTGTTGCAAAGCGTTTAACAGAATCAAAAAATACGGTACCACATTTTTACCTAACTGTAGATTGCGAGTTGGATGCCCTGCTAGCATTAAGGGCGCAAATTAATGCTGAAAGCTGTGTTAAAATTTCTGTTAATGATATGCTTATCAAGGCATGTTCTAAAGTTCTTCAAGAAGTGCCAGAGACAAATGTAACCTGGCATGATACGTATATTAGGCAGTATAAAAATGTTGATATTTCTGTTGCCGTTGCAATTGATGGCGGCCTTGTAACGCCTGTCTTGTTTAATACAGAAAATATGAAGCTGTCACAAATTTCAACATCCGTTAAGGCGTTAGCTGAAAAAGCACGCGCTGGTAAATTACAACCAAATGAATATGAAGGTGGCAGTTTTACTATCTCTAACCTTGGAATGTATGGTGTGAAGGAATTTTCTGCAATTGTGAACCCGCCGCAAGGGTGTATTTTAGCCGTTGGTGCAGGTGAGAAACGTATGGTTGTTAAAAATGATAAGCCTGAAATCGCAGCAATTATGACTGCAACGCTTTCTGTTGATCACAGAAGTGT
Source organism: uncultured Verrucomicrobiales bacterium (assembly GCA_964613645.1). GTDB lineage: Bacteria > Pseudomonadota > Alphaproteobacteria > Paracaedibacterales > UBA11393 > UBA11393. The sequence continues at coordinate 16,425 of CAZTIE010000008.1, read as the reverse complement.
TGATGGCGCCTTGGGTGCACAGTTTTTGAAAAGTTTTAAAAAATATATTGAAAATCCTGTGCTAACTTTAATTTAAGGTTAGTACAGTTTAATAAATGGAGTTACGCGAATGGTACAGTTGATTCGGTCTATATATAGGTTGGGATTTTGTATTTTTTTAGTTATGTGCTGTGTACATGCAGATAATATGAAAAAAGGACTTCCAGGCAATGCTATTGCTCATGATTCAGCGTTTAAAATGCTGATTACAAAAGAAGCTTTGGCTAAAAAAAAGGCATTTATTGCGTTTCCAGATATTCAAAAAATTCGAAAAAATGGTGTGCTAACAATAGCATTGCTAAAGGATGATATTTTTCCCTTCTTTTTTTATGATAAAGACGAAGGTTTTTTAGGTATTGATAGGCAGCTTATTAATTCTATAGCACGGGCGCTTGGCTCTAATGTTAAGTTGAAAATTATTCGAACCGCAAAAACATATGACGATATTATTAAACAAGTCAGTACGGGAAAAGCACACCTTGGCATTTCAAAAATTAATTATACACCATCACGTTCTTTACTGGTTATATATGGTGATGAATCTTATATAACTTTACACCCAGCACTTTTGGTGAATAAAAAGGCTATATTAAACCAAAAAGATAAATTTAATGCAGCTGAATTCTTTAAAGCTGAAAATAAACATAGAATTTGTACAATTGCCAGGTCTTCTAATGCGTATACTGTAAGTAAATTATTTCCTGGTGCTATTGTTATGGCATCAAAAAATGAGAAAATACGAGACAGAAAATTTGTTGATGGCGATTGTGATGCACTTTTTCTGGATGATTACGATGTGAAAAAGAAAGTGACAGAAGACCCTTTTTTAAAGAAATACTATAAAACGGCCGTTTTAGATAAAGTTGAAACACCTGCATATATTGTGACAAATCCGAAGTATCCAAATTTATCACACTTTATTGATGATCTGGTTCGAAATTCAACCTCCCTTCAATTTGAATTACAAAGTAGTTTTGATCAGTATAAAAAATACCTCCAGCCCTTGCGTGAAAGAGCCGAAAATCTGGAATTAAAAGCACAGCAAGAAGAAAAAGATACGACCGTTAAGAAACCTCAGGATGCAGCAATTGAAGCAACAGAAAAGGTTCCTTCGTGAGGTTTATAAACTACATTTTATGTATACTGATTTTATTTTCAAACATAGGGCGTGCAGAAAGTGAAAAACCGGAGGCGCCTGCTTATCCTGGTGTATTATTTGCGAATATGCAGCATTTTATTAAGAAGAAAAAACTTGTCGTTGCCATTTATGAAGAAGATACACCACCATTTTTTTACCGTGATGAAAATGGTGATACAAAAGGTATTGATGTCGATATTGCAACATCAATTGCCAAAAATATTCACCATGATATTGAAGTAGAAATAACGCGCAAACCAAAGACATTTAATGATGTTGTTGACATTGTTAGTCGTGGTGAGGCTGATATCGGTGTGTCCATGTTAAGTTATACCACGCAAAGATCACGGAAAGTTTATTATACGAGGACCCCTTATATTAATGTAAGGATGGCACTTTTTGTTAGTCAACTTTCAATTTCACAATCTGGAGATACACCCACTTTAAGGAAGATGTTTTCGGAAAAAAACAATCGCACTTTATGTGTTATTGAAGGGTCTTCTTACGCAGAAGTGGCAAAAAAAGTACTGCCATATGCAAAGCTTGTTTCTGTTAAGTCGTCTAATGATTTATTGCCAAGTGTGAAGTCTGGAAAATGTTTTGCCTTTTTTGAAGATGATCAGGGTATTCGTAAACGGCTTATTAAAGACCCTCAATTAAATCTACGCTATCAGATGATTGTCTTAAAAGATGAAATAGATCCTATTAATATTGTCATTGGCCCACAGTACCCGGAACTTGCCGAATTTATTGAACTTATGATAAGGCATACAGCATCCCTTAGGTTTGAACTTGATGATTTGTTGAAAAAATATAAGCATACTTTTACGGATATTCCTGCGCAATCTAACTAATTATTTTATTTTTCATGCTATGATGTTGTATCCTATATAATAGAGTAGACATTAGTTTTTATATGATGAAGCCTTTAAATATAATTTTTATGGGAACGCCTGTATTTGCGTTGTCTCCTTTAAAAGCATTGTATAATGCTGGTCACAATATTAAGGCGATTTATTGTCAGCCACCTAAGAAAAAGGGCAGGGGACACAATGTGCATAAAAATCCAACGCATATTTGGGGAGACGAACATCATATTCCTGTTTTAACACCAACGTCTTTAAAAACGAAAGAAGCGCTTCATACGGCAAAAAGTTTTAATGCAGATGTTATTGTTGTGGTGGCGTATGGATTGTTGCTTCCAAAACAAATTTTAGATTTACCACATATGGGGTGCATTAATATTCATGGTTCTTTACTGCCAAGGTGGCGGGGTGCGGCACCTATCCAGCGCTCTATTATGGCGGGTGACGTGCAAACAGGGCTGACGACTATGTATATGGATGAAGGACTGGATACAGGTGATATGCTGGAAACTGTTGAACTTGTTATTTCAGATAAGACAACTGCGCAAATATTGCATGATGATTTGGCTGCGGCCTCAGAAAATCTTATTATTTCTACTTTAAATGGACTGCAGGCAGGCAGTATTTTTCCTAAAAAACAGGCAGATATTGGTGTCACGTACGCAGAAAAATTGATGAAGGATGAAGGACAGCTAAATTTTTCAAAATCAGCCAAAGAATTGGATTGTATGATTCGTGGCATGACGCCGCAGATAAGTGTGTGGTATGAAGGTTTATCGACACGTGTGAAGCTTTTAAAGGTGTCCCCGGTTGCAGGCTTTGAAAAAAAACTACCCGTTGGAAACTCAGTTATTCAAGATGGAGGTCTTTATATTCAATGTGGAGAAGGTATGCTATGTGTTCATACTGTGCAACCAGAGGGAAAAACAGCACTCGCTATAGCAGAATTTCTTAAGGGATACAGAAACATATCTTCACGTTGATCAAGCATTGCATGATGTGCGTTAAAACCATGGGGGCTTGGCTTCTTGCCTGATCGTTTCTAGATGCGCCAGTTACTTATAGGGTCTGGTTTATTTTGGTGTGCAGTACGGGCGTGATGTTTCTAAAGCTAAGAACTTTTTCAAACTAACGATTAGCTCGTTGTCATCAACACTGTCTTGTAAATTTTCGATATTGCTTTTGAAATTTTGTGTCTTATTTTTAAACAAAGCGTCATAGGCTTTCATCAAAACGCGTGTTTTTGCTGTTGGCACACCAAGGCGTCGAATGCCTATTAAGTTTAATCCGTTTAAATGTGCGCGTTCTCCCATGACAAGGCCATAGGGGATAACATTTTTATCAACACCAGACATACCGCCAATCATTGCGTGTTCGCCTATGTGTACAAATTGCTGTATAGCAGACATGCCGCCGATAACTGTATGGTTTCCTACATGAACATGACCAGCAAGATTAACATAGTTTGCAAGAATAACATGATTGCCAACAACACAGTCATGAGCAATATGTGTGCCAACCATCGCAAGCACATTATTGCCAACAGTTGTTTCCATGCGGTCACCTTCAGTGCCGGCCTGTATTGTTACATATTCACGAATGGTGCAATTTTTACCAATACGCGTTCTGGAATTCTCTCCACTAAATTTTAAATCTTGCGGTGCTTGCCCAAGGGAAGCAAATGGATAAACTTTCGTGTCTTCATCAATGACGGTATCGCCTGCCACACAAACGTGGCTTTTTAAAACGACATTATTTTTCAATACGACTCTGCCTCCTATGCTGCAGTAAGGACCAATAGTAACGTCTTTTCCAATTTGAGCACCCTCTTCAATAATTGCAGTTGGATGAATGTTCGATTGCGTCGTTTTCATATATCGTTTGAAACCTGTTAAATACATCTAAATTATATGTGATTGAGTGTGGATTTAAAAATAAATTATTATTACAAAATGTTTTTATGTAGAAAATAAAAGTTTAAAAGCAGGCCGTTGAAAGCGTTATCCAGAAGCCAACACACTGCGCGCAATAGAAAGGCACTTAATGCTTTTTGGGTTATAACCCTTTAAAGTTTTTGCAGCTTCATGTAATGTAGCACCTGTTGTCATGACATCATCAATAAGTAAAATGTTTTTACCTTTAAAAATTGTAAAATCTTTTAGGTCAAATGCATTTTCTAAATTAGCTTGTCGATTCTTTCTTGATTGATGTCCTTGGATTTTTGTATTGCTAGAACGCATTAAATCTTTATAATTTACAGGTTTTTCTAATATTTTAGCTAAATGCTTGGCTATAAGGGCAGCTTGATTATATTGCCTTAACAGCAGACGTTTCCAGTGCAAAGGAATGGGTACAATCAGATCTATTTCTTGGCATAATTCTGGTTGCATTCTTGCCATCAGTTTGGCAAATGTTTTGGCATACTGTGTATTATCGTAATGTTTTAATGATAAAATTGGCTTTTTAATAACGTCATTGTACACAAATAAGCAGCGTGCTTTGTCATATGCAGGAGGCCTGTCATCACAATGGTGGCATAAAACCTCATTTGAATAATGTGCATTTTCCTCAAACTCAAAAGGCAGACCGCAACATGCGCAGTAGGGTGCATTCAGAAAAATCAGTTCGCTCCAGCAAGGGGGACAGAATTCTCTTTCGTCTTCAACTTCCATTGATCCACACCCTAAGCATCTATTAGGAAAAATAATATTAAAAATATTCATTAATTTGCCTTGTTTTTTTTTAGAATTTGTATAAAGATATACTATCTTTTTTATTATGTCATTTTTTTTTAAATGATAAAATTAATAAAATATTAACGAAATAAGCATATAATAAAATTTATAAGGTATTGTATATGACGGTCAGGAGACAACAATGATCATAAAATTTTTACGCACATTTATCATGCTTATAGGTATGAATGTATTTCTATGTGCGCATGCACCGGCCATACAGCAACAAGATTTTAACAATGCAGATGAAAAAAAAGCATTTGCTTTTTTGAAAAATACGTTGAAGAAGTCTAATGAAATTGCCAAACAAAGCAGTCAGACACAAAAAACAAAAAGAAAATTTGCAACCATCATGACAAATTCTTTTGCCATACCGCATATAGCCAAATTTTCTCTTGGTCGCGAATTTAGAAAATATTCTACGGAAAATTTCACACAGTTTGAACGTACACTTTCAGATTACCTATTAAAAGTTTATGCGACACAAGAAAAAATAGATGTTTTTGCATCCATTAATATTGAGGATGATGATATCAGCAATGTCCCAGAATTAAGTCCAAGGAAAAACAGATTAACATATAAGGCTGTATTTGAAAGTAAGAATGGGCCTATTAATACCCAGTTTGTCATCATTAAAATAGACAATAATAAATATAAAATATTTGATATTCGTGTTGAGGGTATAGGTCTTTTATCAAACTTGCGTAGTCAAGTTTCAACGTTATCTGTTAATAAAAGTATTGAGGATTTTTTAAAAGATTTTGCTAAAAAGGCATAACACTTTTATTACATTGCATTATGTGAGTGAATTATAGATACTATAAACATTAAATTATATTAGTATGCGTCATGTCTTTAGTTCCGATTGATGAAAAAAAATATCATATTAATGTAGACTTAAAATATGGCACGTTAGATAATTTTACAAACGCTATTATTTATAAAACACCCAAGTTGTATTTGTTGGACGAGGCTGCGGAGGCTTTAAAACGTGCATCCGATCTGGCGCAAGCTATGGGATACAAATTTTTAGTATGGGATGGGTACCGCCCTTTAGCAGCGGCACAAAAATTGTGGGACGCAGTACCTGACCCACGCTTTGTATCACCACCAGATGAAACGGGCCCACTTGGACACGCGCGCGGCGTTGCTGTTGACTTAACCCTGCTAAATGAGGATGGTCATCTCCTTGATATGGGAACAGATTTTGATGCCTTTACAGAGCTTTCATACCATAAAAATACATATGTATCAGCAACAGTTCAAAGAAACAGATTTATGCTTTTGGGCTTGATGAAAGCTGCTGGGTGGGATTTTATTACAAGTGAGTGGTGGCATTATCAATTGCCAAATTTGCGCAGTTATCCGCTTGTTAAAGATCAAGACATTGACAGTTTAATCATGGGTGAATAAGAGTGTTCGCTCTTAAAAGGGCTGCTTAAATCTAGTTAATTGTGGTAAAAATGTATATACTTTACTTAACTTCAGATAAATACATTCAATATAAAAAGGCTTTAAGATGACAACGCTAGCTAATTGGAAAATGACTATTGATAATTTGCAAACGCAAGATGAACTTGATAACGCAAAGGTTCTTTTTCTTGGTAAGGCGGGTCTTTTAACGCAAGAAATGAAAACGCTAGGGTCTTTAACCGTCGACGAAAAAAAAGAAAAGGGAAAAGCGTTAAACATCTTGCGTGAAAATATTCAAAACGCTTTTTTGCAGAAAAAAGAATTCTTTGATGATATTACCTTAAATGAAAAAATTAACGCTGAAGCCGTGGATGTGACGTTAACAATGCGTCCACGCCCACAAGGTAAACTACATTTACTAAGTCAGGTGATGGAAGACATTGAAACATACTTTGGCAACTTAGGCTTTAAGCTTGAAATGGGACCCGATGTTGATGATGAAAATAATAACTTCAATGCTTTAAATATTCCGCAGCATCACCCCGCACGTCAATCTCAAGATACATTTTATTTAAACAGTCATGATGCAGATAATAATAATTTATTGCGGACGCATACGTCCAACATTCAAACGCATGTTTTGAAAAACCAGACGCCGCCTATGCGCGTTTTGGCACTGGGCCGTGCTTATAGAAGCGACGATATTGATGCAACACACACACCGATGTTCCATCAAGCAGAAGTTTTTGTAATCGATAAAAATATTACAATGGGGCATTTGAAGGCAACTATTATTGACTTCTTACGCTTTTTCTTTGACCAAAAAGATTTAGACGTTCGCTTTAGGCCCAGTTTTTTTCCGTTTACAGAACCATCTGCTGAAGTTGATATTAAAATGAAGGGGCGTGATTGGATGGAAATTCTAGGATGCGGTTTAATCCACCCCAATGTTTTGGATAATTGTTCTGTGGATAAAATTGTTTATCAAGGCTTTGCAGCAGGCATGGGGATAGAGCGCCTTACAATGCTAAAATACGGCATAAAAGACATCCGCCAACTTTATGAAAATGACCAACGTTTTTTAAACGCCTACGGCCGCGTATAAATAAATCGTCAATGATGAAATCATCGCAAAAAATAACAGTCACGCAATAGCGCTATTTCAACGAGAAGATTTTCAGACTTATAAACAACTTGGTGTATTTGTCTGCGTATAAAAGTATATAAAGGCTCCACTTAAAGCGGGAGCCTTTTTTTGTTTTGTATTTTATCCTTCTCCATGTGCTTTTGAATAGGCAGTAACATCATCAAAGACGTGCAGCTTTTCAATATGGCCCCAAGAAAATTCAGATTGAATTTTTTCAAGCGCTTTTAAAATTATCGCATCATCAACATGTGTCTTGGCATTTTTATGTACCAAGCGGCATTGAAGTGCGTCAACAACGTCTGGCATGATGCTGTGTGCATCAAGTGGGTGAACCACAACGCCCCGGCACGTAATCAACTTCAGTGTCATTTCAGTATCTGCTAACAATGTATCTAGTTTTGTACCAACAACTTTTGCTTTTTCTGTTGTTTCTAAGAAAATATCAATACCATCAACGCGCCGTGTTTTTGGCTTAACAAGGTCTGGGGCTTTTGAAACTGGGTATATTTTAATAGGCGTATATTCATGGGATTCATAGCCCTCAAATTTTTCACCTAAATTAGAAATAATTTTATCCGTATATGCTGTTGTGCTGATAGATCCAGTGTCTCCCGATACATCGCGTGTAAAACATTGATCGCGACCAAGTGTTACAAAAACAGCATTTTCAATAGCATCCGCAGCTTTAAATTCACCAAGGTGACGAAGCATCATAACACCAGAAAACAACATTGCTGTTGGGTTTATTTTATTCATTCCTGCATATTTTGGGGCTGATCCATGTACAGCTTCGAAAATAGAGTATTCTTCACCAATGTTGGCGCCTGGTGCAAAACCAAGGCCGCCGATAAGGCCAGATCCTAAATCGCTTAAAATATCGCCATTCATATTTGTTGTAACGATCACATCAAATTGTTCAGGAAATTTAACCATAAGGTGGGCACAGTTATCAATGATAACGTGTGAGCTATTAATATCTGGATAGTCTGTCGCAATTTCTTCAAATGTACGCTTCACAAGACCTTCAGATAATTTCATAATGTTTGCTTTTGTTGCACAGGCAACAGACTTTCTGCCTGCAGATCGTGCAAATTCAAAGGCCAAGCGCACAATTTTTTCACAACCCTTTCGTGATATTAACTTAAGGCATTCTGCAACGCCCGGCGTTTGCATATATTCAATGCCAGCGTATAAATCTTCAACATTTTCGCGCACTATGACAAGGTCGACACCACGTCCAGAAAAGGGGGTGATCACACCAGGGAATTCTTTAACAGGGCGAATATTTCCAAAAGTTTCAAACATTTTGCGCAGAGTCACATTGGCTGATTTTTGACCAAAACCAACGGGCGTTTCAAGCGGACCTTTTAACACCACCTTGTTGCGCATAATAGAATCAATTGTTTCTTGTGGCACACCTGTTTCAATACCTTGTTTAAAAGCCTGTGCGCCAGCAAGTGATTCTTCCCAATTGATTTTTACACCAGTTGCATCAATTATTTTTTTTGTTGCTGAGGTAACTTCCTCGCCAATACCATCCCCTTTAATAAATGTAATATTATGTGCCATACTGCCTAACTTTAAAAATTTGATATATACCTAGTCTAAACAAGAAAGCTGTTTGGGTAAATGTCTCGCATAAAGTGTGTATGTTTAAGTGATATTTGTTTGATGCGTTTGGTTATGATGTTGGGGATGTAAGATTATTGTAAATTAGGTGCGCATTATACCGCATCATATCAATATATGTTGCAGCATCGTGCTTTGTGTCAGATAGCCCATCCGCATAAAGTGTTCCAGAAATTTCAACGCCCGTTTCTTGTGAAATTTTTTGAAGTTGTTTCGTGTTTGATAAATTCTCTATGAAGATTGCACGTACATTATTTTGTTTAATAAAATTAATAAGTGTTTTTATATCTTTGGCTGAAGGTTCTTGTTCTGTGTCTGTTCCAATTGGGGACAAAAATGTAATACCGTAATGTTCTCCAAAGTACCAAAACGCATCGTGTGTGGTCACAACATATCGCTTTTCTTTTGGGATTGAATTAAAAAGCTGTGTCAGTTGGGTATCTAATTGTTGCAATCTTTCGATATAGTCATGTGCATTTTTTTGAAATTCAGCTGCAGAATTTGGATAATATTCACTTAATGATTGTGTGATATTTTTAACATAGCCAATGATATGCGGAATACTGTGCCATGCATGTGGGTCTATTATATTGCTACCGTCAATTATTTCTTGTCTTGATGTTAGGTTATTTGTTGCCGTTATTAATCTCCCTTTAAATTCACTTGCGACAATAAATTTATCTAACCAACCCTCAAACCCCCAGCCATTAACAATGACAATGTCGGCATTATTAAACACTTTAGCATCTTGAGGCCTTGGTTGGTAAGTATGCGGATCTGTGTATAAGGGCACAATACTTTTAATGTGAATCTTTGGGTGATTGCCGACAATATTTTTTGTTATATCTTCAAGGATAGAAAATGTTGTTACAATGTTTGTCCGTACATATTTTTCTTCTTTTGGTGATGACACAAAAAAAAGAGCAACACAAAAAAGAATAAAAGTAATTAAAACAAATGATCGTGACATAAAAATTAATATGAATTTACGTGGAGCTAATTATAAGATAGGGTAGCGTAAATGTGATTTTTCTTAAAGAGCCTGTATGATGTAATTTAATTTTCTTCACAAATAAGTGGTTTTCTGGTACATTGTGACATGTGTGATTTTACTATAGCCATTTATGACGGAACAAAAAACAAGTATTGCAATTAATAAAGACTTGCAAAAAGTATTAGCAGATATCGTAGAAATATTGCGTGATAAAAAGGCACAAGATATTAAAGCGCTTGATCTGACAAAGAAATCTGCTTTTGCCTCATATTTAGTGATCGCAACAGGTTCATCAACACGTCAAGTTTATGCGCTATACCAATATATTGAAAAATATTTTAAAGAAAAATCTGTATTCCCCCATGTAGAGGGAACAGAGGCAGCTGAATGGATCTTATTATTTGCTGAAGATATAGCCATTCATTTATTTATTCCAGATATGCGTGAATTTTATGAATTGGATAAAATTTGGCATAAAGGGGATAACCTGATCGAATTTCCGATAGTTGCAACTGAGTAAATTTTGTGGCAAGCATTACGTTGGTTGTTGGTGGAAAAATCAAGGGTTCTCCAGAAGAAACAATCATTAAGAACTATCAAAAACGTATAAAATGGCCACTTAAAACAATTGAATTAAAACCCTGTATTCCAAACCCTGAAAATGCATTTGAAAAAGCGATGCAAAGTGTAACTTTATGGATTGCACTAGATGAAAATGGTGAAAACCTCAATTCTATTAAATTCTCATCTTTAGTATCTAGCTGCCTAGAACAGCATACGCACATTGGTTTTATTATTGGTATTGATACAGGTATCCCTAAAAGCATATTAGAGAGGTGTTATAAAAAAATATCCTTTGGCAATATGACATGGCCGCATTTATTAGCACGAGTATTGCTTGTTGAGCAACTGTATAGGGCCCAACAAATCATGATTGGTCACCCGTACCATAAAGCATGATGTATAAGTTATGGAAGCATCTCAGTGATTGAGAAAATGAATTTATCCTGCTATATCAATAATTGAATTGATAAAAATGGGTTGCAATGGCTTTGTTCGGCAGGTTATTCGGAAGTGAACCCCATGAGTTGGACCACTAAGGAGTTAAAATAAGAGAGTCTTTCTCATTTTGTTTTCCTATTCTTAAATGATGCTTTGCCATGTTTTCACTCAACACATCATTTGCTCGTTGATTGATGACCTCGCTTGGTGTTTTGTAAAACAAACACAGTCAAGAGCGCACCCTCTAAAAAATTACGTTCCAGCGTCAGTTTGCTAATTTTAGCATGCAGTTTGTCAACGTCTGATGTTGCTTTGGCTTGGGCGCATAGTGAATCTTTTGTAAAAACATGGCTTTCTCATCTAAAAGCTGTTTGCGCCAGCGGTGAACCAAAGATTCAGCAACCTGATAAGTGGAGACAATCTGTGCAATTGTTAGATCACCTTTAACGGCCTCCAAAGCGACCTTAAACTTAAATTCTTTATTATGTTTCTTTCGCATTTTTTGCCCCTTTTTTATGAACAGTTTACACGAAAAACTCTCTTAACTACTGGTCCCATTTTCGGGGGGCGCTACGAACTGGACCAATATTTAATACCTATTTCTGAATCTGAAAAAAATAGAAATGTTACATGTATTTCTTATGCGTATTTTGATACCCTCAATTAAAAGGGTGTTTTATGTTTATGGAAAATTCAGACGAATATTATAGTATAGGTTTAATGAGTGGAACATCTATGGACGGCGTTGATGCGGCACTTATTAAAACAGATGGAATGAAAAAAATCACATTCATATCATCTGCGACAGTTGATTATGAACCCAAATTCTACGCTCTTTTAAAAAAAACTGAAGCATTTATTCACGCGCAAAATGGCGATTTTTCTAATGATCAGCTGATTCCTTGTGAAAGCATATCAGTTCAAGATGTCATTAAAGAATCGACAAATTATCACGCACAAGCTGTTCAGAAAATTTTAGACAATATTGATCAAGACACTACTGAATCTTGGGTTATTGGTTATCACGGACAAACATTTTACCATCAAGTAGAACAGAAAAAATCCGTTATTTTAGGCTATCCCGAAAAGCTTGCCATAAAATTTCAGATCCCAACAGTATGTCATTTTAGAAAAAATGATATGGATCATGGAGGGGAAGGCGCACCCTTTGCCCCCTTATATCACTATGCTTTATGTACAAACAGTAAACTAACCCCCGCTGCTGTCATTAATTGCGGAGGCATTTCAAATGTGAGCTTCATCCCAGATCATGATATCAATAATATACAAGCCTTTGATATTGGTCCTGGCAACACGCTTATAGATCGTCTTGTCCGCTTAAAAACAAACGAATCTGTGTTGATGGATGAAGATGGCTTATTTGGAAGGCAAGGAACGTGCCATCACAATTTGGTGCAAACACTTATACAAAAAACCTGCATTAAAAAGGGATTTTATGAAAAAAATGGCGCAAAAGCACTAGATGCGCACGATTTTCAGTTACCACAAGAAATTTTAGATCTATCAATTGAAGATGCTTGTGCAACACTCGCCGATTTTACAAGCTATATCATTGCAAAAAGTATTATCCCCTTAAAGCCCCAGAATATCGTACTTGCTGGTGGCGGGTGGAAAAACCCTATCATTTTAGAGCATCTGCACCATCACATAAACAAGGTGCTTCCAAAGGATGAAATCCAAATCGATTGCGCTGATGCTTTTGGTTTTAGATCACAAAGCATGGAGGCAGAGCTTTTTGCCTATTTAGCAGTACGTTCGTTAAAAAAGCTGCCTTTAAGCTTACCAAAGACAACAAATGTGCCATACCCCTTAACAGGTGGCGTAGTATTTCAACCATAGGTCGATTACCTGACTATAAAGATAATAATTTCAATCAATAACACTCACTGAAAAGTGTATTCTCACAATCAATCGTCCTAATTGTCGGGGTCGCTCCAACATATGCTGCTATTTATCTGGATAACCGCACAAGTTTTTTGCATGTTTTTTGAATCATGCTTTCGTACGTCACGTTTTTAGTTAACATGCACTAAATTATACTCACTATATATTAACTTGCTTATAGGCGCTTACTTCGTTACAATATATTCAGCAAATTAAAAGTGGTCACATTTATCATGGATAACGAAAAAAAACAAACTGAAAATTTAGAATCTGAAGCTGTAGAAATAGAAAATGCAGAAACATTAAAAGTTGTAGAACCATCATTAGAAGAACAACTAACAGCCATGAAGGATCAATGGTTAAGGTCAGTTGCAGAATGTGAAAATTTAAGACGTCGCTTTGAAAAAGAAAAAGAAGATGCCTTAAAATATGCGGCGACACAATTTGCGCGTGACATGATCGGTATTACTGATTTCTTAGAAAAAGCATTAGCAAATGTTGCGGACCGTGATAGTCTGTCAGATTCTGTCAAGGCTTTCATTGAAGGTGTCGAGATGACGCAAAAAGAAATGCATAACGCATTCAACCGTCAAGGTATTAAGAAGGTTGATCCTGAAAACAAAACTTTTGATCCAAATTTACATCAGGCCATGATTGAAGTAGAAAATTCTGACGTTGAGCCAGGTAAAATAGTTGATGTTATGCAGCATGGTTACACAATGTATGATAGGTTGCTACGACCATCAATGGTGTCAGTTTCTAAAAAATAATCACATCTTATAAATTGTAAGGGCGATGTAGAATAGGAGTGTCTTCGCTCTCCTTTTTATCTATGGTATACTTTTTTTATCACTATTGTAGATACGTACCATGGCACCACGCATAATTCAGAGGTCAAAACAGCTAGAACCTTGGCAAGATTCAACGATTGCACCCTACATTGAAATCGATGAATTGGGTAAAAGCTTCGGCCCTGTTCAGGCAGTAAAAGACGTAAGTCTATCAATTTATAAGGGTGAATTTTTCTCTTTACTTGGTGGGTCTGGGTGCGGAAAAACAACGTTACTTCGCATGCTTGCAGGGTTTGAACAACCAACACATGGACATATTTATATTGATGGCGTTGATGTCACCAATGTGCCGGCCTATAAACGCCCCGTTAACATGATGTTTCAGTCTTATGCACTTTTCCCCCATATGACTGTTTACCAAAATATCGCATTTGGTTTGCAACAGGATAATTTTTCAAAAACACAGATTTATGAACGAGTTATGGATGCCTTACGTTTGGTACGTATGGAACATTTTGTGGATCGTAAACCACATCAAATGTCTGGTGGGCAGCGTCAGCGTGTTGCTTTAGCAAGAAGTCTTGTGAAGCGCCCAAAATTGTTATTACTTGATGAGCCTTTAGCTGCCCTTGATAAAAATTTACGCGAACAAACACAGTTTGAATTAGTGAACATTCAAGAAAGATTAGGTGTCACCTTTATTATGGTAACCCACGACCAAGAAGAAGCCATGACAATGTCAACGCGTATGGCGATTATGGATGAAGGTACTATTAGGCAAATTGGTGCCCCACATGATATTTATGAATATCCGCAATCACGGCACGTTGCTGAATTTATAGGGTCTATGAATATAATAGAAGGTGTTGTTGCAGAACAAACAGACGATCATGTCGAAATTGATTCGCCAGAATTAGAAGGTATTACGCTGCGCGTGACAGATAGTCCCATTCTACCAATTGGAACCCTGGTTGCCGTTGCGATCAGACCTGAAAAAGTGAAAATTAGCCTGCAAGAACCAAAAAATAGAGATGCTAACTGTGTCAAAGGAATTGTTAAAGAGATAGCCTATCTTGGCGATATGTCTGTGTACTATGTAGAGGTGCCATCAGGGGATATTATGCAAGCAGCCTTACCAAATTTATTAAGGCTGTCAGAGCGTAATGTTAAGTGGGATGATGAGGTGTATTTAACCTGGGGTGCTGATAACAGCATTATATTATCATCATGATGCATGACTTACGTTTGAAATTTAAGCTATACATTAAAGAAAACTTGTATAAAGATGCCGCGTTTTACACACCTTACGTTTGGCTACTCGTTTTTTTAGCGCTGCCTTTATTGATTATATTTAAAATTAGCTTCACACAAGCAACAATTGCTTTGCCCCCCTTGACAGATATTTTAAAATCCCCGGATGACGGCATTTTTCAATTTACAATTAGTTTAAGAAATTATATTACAATCTTTACAGATAAATTTTACCTTGATGCTTTTGCATCCTCCATTGCGCTTGCACTTGTTTCCACATTTATAACACTATGTCTTGGTTATATGATGGCATATGGCATTTATAAGGCAGATGAAAGGCATCAATATATTCTACTGCTACTTGTTATGATGCCGTTTTGGACTTCTTTCTTGGTACGCGTGTATGCGTGGATGAATATGTTGAGCGGAAGCGGTATATTAAATCAAATATTGCTATCGCTTAATTTTATTACATCACCCTTACATATGCTGGATAATGCTTATGCAGTTTGCCTTGGGATTGTATACTGCTACTTACCCTTTATGGTTTTGCCAATATACACAAGCTTAGATAAGATTGATGAAAGTTATAGTGAAGCTGCATCCGACCTTGGTGCCACACCAAACAAAACATTTTGGAATATTATCATCCCTCTATCAAAGCCAGGAATCTATACAGGTTGCATCCTTGTTTTTATGCCAGCTATTGGTGAGTTTGTGATCCCAGAACTATTGGGCGGCCCAGAAACCCTAACAATTGGGCGCGCCTTATGGTGGGAGTTTTTCAATAATCGTGACTGGCCACTTGCTTGCGCCCTTGGCTTTACAATTGTGTTAACACTGGTGATACCCGTTATGATATTCCAGCGCAAACAAAAAATAGACTAAAATCAGTAGTATTGCGGGGTGTTTATGTTGTGTTATTCTCCCTTTTTACCATTACAGCGCTTACACTTATATTTTTATCGCCTAATATTGTGGCATTTTTCTTGCTATATACGCTACCCGCTATACCAAGATCTTTATTTGCCCTTATATTCAAATCACCTTTTGTCGTCCCCAAAAAACCACACAATCTAATTTCATTTTGTCTAAATAAAAGCCAATGTGCATATAAATTGATACGTATTTCTGCATCTAATTGACGGTGTTGATGGGGTGTATCACCAGTATAGACAGCACATCTTCCACCTGTTAAAATTGTGATTTCTGCGGCCACAACCCCTCCGGCTACAATCAAATCGTGTGCGTGTATCGTAACATGTGCATTTGGCATGAAAATCACCCCCCAAATCACTAAATTTCTATCCAATGTTCCTAATGTAAATGGCTTAGTACCCAGATCAGCCTTGCCTTCAAACCTGCTTTCAAAATTTTTTTGATCGTTCATAGACAAAAACAATTCATGACATTGAGGATCCTGCACTTCACAAGTTGTGCCAAGGCCCGGAAAGAGTGAGAGCCCCTGTTCTAAACTGAAGTGCAACACCTTAAACTAAATATTGCTGAACCAGC
>CAZTIE010000007.1:0-22389 GCA_964613645.1 uncultured Verrucomicrobiales bacterium | reverse complement strand
GGCGGCGGAGGTCGGTGGCAACTGCACTGTGGGATCGCTGCGGTGGCCCCATCAGCAAACGCCTATGGGCAAAACCTAAAAATTCATGAAAAATTCTAAACTATTTTTTCCATAACTGATGATAATACCGTTTGTCCATATTGTTGAATTGTAGTTTGCAGCTTTACGTTTTGCTGACAGCCATGACTTAGAGCCCTTTCAACAAGCCTAAAAGTATCCTCAAGAGATTCACCATATAAAAGCACATCACCTAGATCCTCTTTTATTTGTGTTAAGTTGATTGAATATGGACCCAATACAACGCTACAACCCGACATGCCAGGCTCTATTGGATTATGCCCCCCTATACCATCAATTATGGTGCCTCCCATTAAAACAACAGGTGTTAACGCATAAAATAATCCAACTTCACCCAAGGTGTCTACAATATATATATCTGCACCCTTAGAAATAGAACCACCTTGTGACCGTTTTAAACCTTTCAATTTTTTATTCAAAACAAGCTGTGCAATACCATGTGCACGCACAGGATGACGTGGAATAAGAACCGTCAATAGTTTTGGATGTTGTGCTTTCAGCTTATGATGCCAATCACAAACAATATTTTCTTCACCTTCATGTGTGCTAGCAACAACCCATAACACCCTATCTTTACATTGCTTCCTAAAATCTATTAAGTGTTGTTCATTAAAAGGCAAACGCGAGGCTGAATATTTTAAATTTGGCAAAACCTGAGCACTTTTTGCACCAACGGTCACATAACGATATTGATCTGTGTTTGATTGCGCAAATATATGTGTAAATTTTGGAAAAATATTTTTAGATAAAGCGTTAAACCGGGTCCAAAATTTAAAACTAGCATCCGATAATTTGCCATTTAAGTTATATATTTGAACGCCACGTTTATAACTTTCAAGGATCATATTGGGCCAAAATTCCGATTCAATAACAATTAGTTTTTTAGGGTTCCAATGGTTTAAAAATCGGCGCACCCAATGATTTAAGTCAAAAGGAACATATTGATGAATACACCCCTTTGGCATACGATCTTGCATAATTTTAGCAGAGGTTTTTGTAACTGTTGTGACCAAAAGCTGATCTTGCGGTTTTTGCTGCATCCATTCATTTAATATGGGAAGAATGGAAACAGATTCACCAATACTAGCTGCATGAAACCAAATAACATCCGCATTTTTTTTAGGAAATATGTTTGTGATACCAAAGCGTTCTTTATACCTTATATGATCATCCAGCCCGTTATACACTCGTTTTTTAACAAGCATATAAATAAATGGTGTTAGTAAATAAGAGAAGATTTTAAGCAATAAGAGCATTCTTTACACGATAACCTTAACAACATGATGCTTTTTTTTACCAAATGAAATTTTAATCAAATTTTCTTCCATATATGCTTCTGGCATCGTTGATTTTGGATCTTCTATCACAACGTCGTTTAACTTAGCACCACGCCCTTGTATAAACCTTCTCGCCTCGCCCTTACTTTTAGAAAGCTCGACACATACCAATAGATCTTCCATCAATAGTGTTTTAAGTTCAGATTTTTTTATTTCAAATGTAGGTAGGCTTGATAAATCTGCGGAGGACGAAGCTTCAAAAACGCTTTTAATCGTCTTGTGAATACCGACCAAACATTCATTTCCATGTGCTAAGGTTGTTGCTGCATCTGCGAGTATTTTTTTAACGTCATTTAATGCGGCATCTTGTGCCTTTTCAAGCTGTGCAATTTCTTTCACTTCAATATCTGTAAACAATCGTAAATAACGACCAACATCTTTATCATCTGTGTTTCGCCAAAACTGCCAATAATCATACGGGGACAACCTGCCGGCATTCAACCATACGGCACCTGCAGCAGACTTCCCCATTTTGGCACCACTAGAATTTGTAATTAAGGGGGCCGTCAAACCATATAATGTTTTATTTAAAATGCGTCGACCTAGATCCACCCCGTTTACAATATTACCCCATTGATCTGATCCACCCAACTGCAGAACACAATCATAACGTTTATTTAATTCAACAAAATCATAGGCTTGAAGAATCATATAATTAAATTCTAAAAAGCTTAATGTTTGCTCGCGTTCTAGGCGCAACTTCACACTATCAAACGTCAGCATACGGTTTACTGAAAAGTGAGATCCGTAATCACGCAGCAAATCAATATAATTTAGTGTACTCAGCCAATCGTTATTATTAACGATTAACGTATCTTCATCAGCACCAAAATTTAAATAACGATCAAAGCATGGCTTTAATGATTCTATATTTTGATTAACTTCATCATCCGACAACATTTGACGCATAGCATCCTTACCGGATGGGTCGCATAACTTTGCTGTTGCTCCACCAATTAAAGCAATCGGTGTGTGTCCATGTTTTTTAAGCAACCGCAAAAACATCAAGCCCACCATATGGCCAACGTGCAAGCTGTTAGCATTCGGATCAAACCCAATATAAGCTGTAATGGATTGTTTAGACATTAAATCATCTAGGGCACTAAGATCTGTACCTTGATAAATAAAACCGCGTTCTTTTGCCTCTGTTAAAAAAGATGATTTATAAGTCATTGTCTGATTTACGTTTGTGTATATACCCTTGCATACTAACGTAAAACACGGTTTTTTTCAATCATATTTGCAAACAAGCGCTTACTTACATTACACTAAAGATAACTATCATTTAGAATATTTACGTCATGTTAAAGCCTTTATTTAAAACTATTGAAGGACCGTTGAATGTTAAAATATCGCTTTCACAAAATCAGCGATCAAAACGTTTAAAGCTAGCCTACAATCAGCATGATGATACTTTTCGTCTGTCTGCACCTTATAATACAGCACATTTTGATCTTCAGTCTTTTTTAAAGCGGTGCCAACCTTGGATACAAAAGCAACTAGACAAGCCAAAAAAACTTATTCCTATTTTAGGCCATGGTGATATTCTTCCCATTCTTGGCAAAGAGTACACCATTAACTATAAACCTGATCCCAAAAAAAGCATGCTGTTTATTGAAAATCGAATTGATATTACTGGTACGTCTTCAACCTTTAGTAGCATATTAGAAATGGGGCTAAGGGACCTTATTCAAAAAATTCTTTACCAGCGTTGCTTTGTTTACGCACAAACAATGGGGAAAACCTTTAAGAAAATCACCGTTAAAGAAAATAAATCACGCTGGGGCAGCTGCTCTTCAAAAGGAAACTTAAATTTCTCATGGCGCCTTGTGTTTACACCAAGCCATGTTGTGGATTATTTATGCGCCCATGAAGTTTGTCATTTAGTTGAAATGAATCATAGCGAGCGTTTTTGGTCATTGGTAGAAGTTTTAGAACCCAACTATAAAGACGCACAAAAATGGCTAAAACAAAATGGTAAAAATCTTATGGGGCTACGGTTTTCGTAGATTTAATAAATTCAATAAATTTACGTTCAAAGGGAACCGTTTCTATTTGTTTTTCGGGAAAAGATAAGGCTTTGTTAAAATATAAAACTGTTATTTTTTTGAATTTTGGCTTTTTCAGCTCCGAAAATTCTTCATAAATTTCATGACAGTTTGCTTGTTTATCCCCTATATACAAAACAGAATCAAATTTTTCAACACCCTTAAACTTTTCTAAAAAGTTTTTGATAATATCGCCACGTGGTGTGCGCTCACCATTAGTAAATATAACACCATGTTTAAAAACAGGGTGTGTTCCCTTGATAGGTTTCACCTTGTCTAATATTATTGTTTCATGAGAAGTTGAAAATTGCACGCCATGTTTTTTTAACTTTTGTAATTTTTCTTCCATCATGGAGACGGATTTTTTTTCTGCTAAATCTACAGGTCCCGTTAATTCACTAGAGATACCAATCACTGTTCGTTTCTTCTTTTGCATCACTGCTATTTTTTTAACAAGTGCTGGTGTCAATACAAGTGATGGTTCTAACGCTAACATCGCGCTAACCACAATGTCTTGCTCGGATGGGCTAAGACGATTTAAATTCCAAGATACAACTTCGTTGTGATGTTTTAAAGCACCCATTTGTAGAAATTCCTTTTCAGGGTGTAATAACAAGTAATCAATATCAAAAAAGATAAGTGTTTTTTGTGTTGTTTTATCAAGAATCTTTTTCACTTCCAACTCTGTTTTTACAGATTGAACTTCAGCAAACAAACCGTCAGGTGAGAGAATCTGCACTGAAAAAAGCACAAGAACAAAACAACAAAATTTATTTAACATTTTCAACATAAAGAACAAAAACAAGATACTTACAGTTTCAGAATAGTCCGAACAACAAGAGCATACAAGACATTATTTGACATAATAAGTATTTTTTTCCTGCTTTTTAAGCAATCTGCTAACGCTTTATTAACACTCTGTCAAAAGACGTAAAAACTGTTGCATATTTCCAACACTTATACCCAATTACACAATATAATTTAAAAAAGGAAAATTATATCAATGCAAAAATTTTCAAAGTATCGTATTATAAAATAAGAAGTTTTTTTTAAAAGTGGAACATTTATTATGAAGGCAAAAATTTTAACAACTGCAGCAGCTGCACTTGTACTAGCATCTTGTGAAAACGGGCATGACGTGGATGTAAGTTCATCTTACGCTCCAGGTACTCCTTGTGATTTCAAAAAAGTAGGTGATCGCGTTCACTTTTCTTTTGATAAGTCATGCATTGAGAATGAAGAAAGAAAAACAATAGAAGCACAAGCTGAATGGTTAAAAACATATTCAAATGCAAAAGCAACAGTTACAGGAAAATGTGACGAACGCGGAACACGTGAATATAACATCGCACTTGGAAAACGTCGTGCAAACAATGCAGCAACAGCACTTAAGTCAAATGGCGTTGAAGCAAGTCGCATTTCCACAATGTCTTTTGGAAAAGATCGTCCAGAAGTTCCAAATGCAACAGATGATGCACAACATGCTCAAAACCGCGTAGCAATTACAGAAATTAATGGCTAATCGCCGTTAGAATATTTAAAAAGCCATCTTTTAGATGGCTTTTTTTATACATAGAAATAGGTAAACATGTCTGAATACATCATCACAGCAGCAATACTTATTATTGGTGATGAAATTTTATCTGGTAAAACACAGGATACGAACACATCTTATATTGCAAAAGCTCTTGCAAAAAAGGGTATTGATGTATTAGAGGTTCGCATCATTCAAGACGATGAAGCAGCCATTATTTTTGCAGTCAACGAACTTAGATCACGATACACTTATGTATTGACAACAGGTGGCATTGGTGCAACGCATGATGACATTACAGCATCATCTATTGCAAAAGCATTTAAAACACCACTTAAGGAAAATACCAATGCAAGCGCCATTATTAAAAATCGCTCTAAAGAACAACCTACCGATCACTATCTTTCAATGGCCTTCATGCCGGAAGGATCAAATTTAATATTAAATTCTCTTAGTGAAATTCCTAGTTTTTATATAGACAACGTATATGTTCTAGCAGGAATGCCATCAGTCATGAAAGTCATGCTAGATGATGTTTTGCCACAACTAAAATCAGGACAAAAAGTCTATACAAACAGCTTAACATCCAACGCACTTGAAAGAGAAATAGCAAAAGACCTTGCAGATATACAGTCTCTTTTTTCCAATGTATCTATTGGTAGCTATCCTTTTTATGATGAACACAACAAGGGTACAACCTTGGTTCTAAGGTCTCGTAATACAGATGCATTGAAATCGGCCACAAAAAAAACTTTAGATATGTTACGTGCATACAATCATGAACCAATTATAGATTTTGCAATACAAATATAGGGATAAAAAAATTGACGTACGATAATAATAATATTTTTGCAAAAATCTTAAGAGGTGATATCCCAAACAATACAGTTTATGAAAATGAATTTGTTTTAAGTTTTCATGATATTGCACCAATTGCACCAATCCACGTCCTTGTTATTCCAAAAGTACCCTACATTGATTTTAGCGATTTTCACCAAAAAGCAGATCAAAAGATAATTACTCAATTTTATCAGGGTGTTGAACTAACTATACAAAATCTAAATCTACCTAATGGATATAGACTAGTCTCCAATAAAGGAGAGGTTGGCGGACAAGAAGTACCACACTATCACATACATATACTGTCAGGTACAAAATTTTCAACGAAAGAAATGTTTAAAAAGGCACATTAAGCAGCATATTTTGTAAAAATCTTTTTTTTATGTATACTATGTAGATGGATATACCATTTAATTTACTTCAAAAAATACATAAATTTTCCGCGATGAAAATAAAAGGATAGTTGTTTATATTATGAAAAAATGTGCCCTTATTTTAGCCTTATCTTTATCTGCTACAGTGCACCCTGCACATGCAAAACTAACACTAAAGAAAGCGCTTGAATCAACTTACTTCACACCCCAAATTGAAGCAAAGCGTGAAGAAACAAAAGCAAAACACGAATTGCATGTACAAGCAAAATCTGGTTTTCTTCCAAAAATAACTGCAGGTATAAGCCACCAAAAACAACAAAGTGTACAATCAGATGATTCACCAGGAAGGGGAACGCGTTCAAAAACGATGAATTTTACAGACCAAGGATATGTTGTATTGAAACAAAATATTTTCAAAGGTGGCAGCACACTGGCCGCTATGGACAAAGCCAATGCAGATGTTTATAAAGCATGGGCTGAACTTGAAGCGGAAGAACAAAAAGTGTTATCAGAGGGTGCAAATTCTTACTTAGAGCTTGTTGCTAGCAAAAAAAACATTGAAGTCAGCGAACAAAATGTTAAATTTTTAAAGCAAGCTTTTTTTGCCGCTGATAAAAAATACCAGGTTGGTGAAGAAACGATTACGAACGTAAGTGCTGCAAAAGCAGAGTTTATTGCAGGTGAGGCAGAACTTATTTCAGCAAAAGCAGAATATGACAACGCAAAAGCAGCTTTCTTATTTAAAACAGGATTGAAAGCTGAAAGCGATATCGAGGAACCTCAAATTCCAGAATTCATTCCAAAATCATTAGATATTGCCCTGAGCCTTAGTGATGATCATAACCTAAACATTAAAAGCACACGTTTTGCGGTTGATTCTGCCGATGCTGACACAGAGAGTATCACAGGTACACTATTACCAAGTATAGATTTTAGTGTTGAAGCGGCAAGACAGCGTACGCGTAATAAAAAACCTCAGCTTGATATGTTTGGAAGATTATCTGCTGGTGACACTTTCTCAACACCTGTGACCGTCAAAACAGAAATGAGTATACCTTTATACGAGGGTGGTGATATCAGGTCGAAACGCAGACAAGGATTAAAATCTATCACGGCACAAAAAGTCAATTTACAAAAAGTGCGAAATGAAGTGCGACAAGGTGTCGAAACACTCTGGAATAAACATGAAGCGCTAAAAAATACCTTTAGTGCATACCAACAAGTTGTTAAAGCATCTAAGCAAGCTTTAAATAGTTTACTTGAAGAACAAAAAGCCGGTTCAAAAACATTACTAGACGTCTTAAAGCAACAAAAAGAGCATTTTCAAAGACAAAAGAAGTTAGTTGATACTGAAAAAGAGTATCTAAAAAATGCGTACCATTTTACATCTGTTATGGGAATTTTAACACCACAACGTTTAAAGCTTGATGTGAAAGTGGTAGACTTAAAAGAAGATTACAGCAATACAAAGGTTCAGTTTTAAGTTATGAGTGAAGAAAAGCGTAATGACGACCAAGAAATGAGCATGGAAGAGATATTAGCCTCTATTCGCCGGTATGTTGCTGACGATACACCAGAGACTAATAATAAAGAAGGTGGTGTTGATTACACTACTGGAAAAACGGCTGACGTCATTCGTTTAACCGAAGCTCTTGATACAAGCGATGCAACGCTTGAAACAGAGAAACAGACTGGAAAAAGAGACTTCAGTGCTGCCTCTTTACAACCTAAAGAGACTGAAACTGAAAAGAAAATTAGTTCACCACCAGCACAAAAAAACGAACAAAATTATGCGCATAACTCAAAAGTAAGACCTTTTATTGCACCTGTAGCACAAGAACCTACGCAATCTGCGCAGCGTCAAGCGCCACAACCTGTACCACAACAATACGCGACATCACAGCCTGCACAACAACAATATATGTCACCACAGAGACATGACGCCCTGCACACATATGGGGAACAAAGAGCACAACCACGTACATACCAAGAAGCACAATATACACATCCTCAACACGTACACCCACAAGCACAACACGCTAACCATCATTATGGGCAGAATTCTATGGATTATTCTAGGCAACCGCACCACCCTAATGCAGCACCGACATATGTAAAGCCAAGCATTGTGTCAGAACCCACAATGAACTCTACAGAAAGTGCATTTTCTAAATTGACGCAAGCCTTTCAATTTGCGCATAATGAAAAAAAACAAGCGGAAGCGCAATCCGCTGTGTATGGGACATCTGCCATCGAATCTTTTGTGATAGAGATGGCACGCCCAATGATCAGAGAATGGATTGATCAGCATCTACCAAAACTTGTGGACAAACTTGTGACACAAGAAATTGAAAAACTAACAGAAGATCTTAGAAAGAAATTACTTTAATCGTTACACCAGATAATGCTAAGTGCCATCTACCAAAACACCTTCATCCCTAAAGGAATAAGAATTATTAGCGCCTATAATAAGGTGATCATAAAGACCAATATCAAAAAGAATTAACATTTCTTTTAGCTTAAAAGTCATGTTCAAATCCTCTAATGAAGGTTCAACATTTCCTGAAGGATGATTATGAATAAGAATCACATAGCTGGCGCTTAATTCGATAGCCCTTTTTACTATTTCACGTGGATACATATAAACTTCACCAACCGTTCCTTTTTGATGCACTTCATCTGTAATACATCTCATGCCATTAGTAAGGTAAATAAGACGTACATGTTCTACTAACTTGAAAGACATATGAGCATAACAATATGCCAAAACATCGTTTTTATTTATGATAATGTTATGATCATAAAGTCTTTCAGTAGACAAAATTTTATGCAACGACAGTAGATCTTTTAGGTGTAAAACATCACTATCAGTAACACCTAATTTTCTCTTAATAATGCAGGAACTTGCATTAATTACAGAAGAAAATGAAGAAAAATTATCTATTATTTTTTCATTTATTGTAGGGCCACATATTTTTGGGTTATGTTTTTTTAATATACGAACAAGCAGTGAGTCATTACCTTCGTGCATGTGATCATTTAATTTTTTAAACATTTAACAAAATATTTACGATTTTCTAATTAGAATGTAGCTCGAAAATCTTAACAATTGGTTAATCAAATTACATAAAAAGTTAATATACTAAAAATTTATACTATGGTAGAATAATAATACTTTTAATTATTGACAAATATAACCATATGACATATAATTTCAGGCTTATTGAAAGCAAGTGGCAAGATTTTTGGCGCGACAACAACACCTTTCAGGTAAAAAATCCAAAACCTGGAGACAAATCTTCCTACATTCTTGAAATGCTGCCCTACCCTTCTGGAAATTTACATATGGGGCATGTTAGAAACTACGCCATTGGGGATGCTATCGCACGCTTTCAAACTGCAAATGGCTTTAATGTTTTACATCCTATGGGTTGGGATGCTTTTGGCTTACCTGCAGAAAATGCAGCACTAGAACGTGGTGCACACCCTGAAAAGTGGACACTAGAAAATATTAAAACCATGAAAAAACAACTTCAGGGGCTTGGCCTATCTTATGATTGGGACCGTGAAATCACATCTTGCATGCCCGATTATTATGGATTAGAGCAAAAAATATTTATTGATTTTTATAAAAAAGGTTTGGCCTTTAAAAAAGAATCTTGGGTTAATTGGGACCCAGTAGAAAATACAGTTCTTGCCAATGAACAAGTGGTAGCCGGCAAAGGTTGGCGATCTGGTGCGCAGGTTGAGCGGCGTCAGTTGAACCAATGGTCCTTAAAAATTACCGATTATGCTGATGAACTTTTAACATCTTTAGATACGTTAAAAGGATGGCCTGAAAAAGTTATTAAAATGCAGGAAAACTGGATTGGAAAATCTGAAGGTTGCCTTGCTCATTTTGATGTTGAGGGCATGGAAAGTGAAAAAATTGATATTTTCACAACACGCCACGACACACTATTTGGTGCATCCTTTATTGCAGTCTCTGCACACCACCCCTTTTTATCACACATAAAGCATTCGAAAGCTTTAGAGGATTTTATTGCTCAGTGTGATGCATCTGGCACAACAGAAGAAGAACTCTCAACAATGGAAAAAATTGGTATAGATACTGGTTTCAAGGCAGTTCATCCACTAAATCCTAGCATCACTATCCCTATTTATGCTGCAAATTTTGTTCTTGCAGATTATGGAACAGGTGCAGTTTTTGGTTGCCCTGCACATGATGAGCGTGACTTTGACTTTGCAACAAAATACAATTTGCCTATTTTACCTGTCATAGAAACAGATGAACCATTACCGTACACAGGGGCTGGTTTAATTGTAAATTCTGAATTTTTAAATGGAAAAACAATAGAGGAAGCAAAATCTGAATCATTAAATCGTTTGATGGCATTAAAAAAAGGGAAGCGTCAAGTCACCTTCCGTCTGCGCGATTGGCTCATTTCACGCCAACGTTATTGGGGCTGCCCTATCCCTTTCATTAAATGTAATAATTGCGGCATTGTACCTGTTCCTGAATCAGAACTACCTGTGACACTGCCAAAAGATGTAACTTTTGATAAGCCTGGCAACCCTTTAGACCGTCACCCAACATGGAAGCATACGACATGTCCCACTTGTCACAAACCTGCAGAACGTGAAACGGATACGTTCGATACATTTTTTGAATCTTCTTGGTACTTTTTACGTTACTGTTCACCCAATGCAAAAAATCCTTTTGACAAAAACATTGTTAATAGCTGGGCCCCAGTCGATTGGTATATCGGCGGCATTGAACATGCTGTACTGCACTTACTATATGCGCGTTTCTTTGTAAAAGCGCTACGTGACTTAGACTACCTTGATTTTGACGAACCTTTCACGAACCTTTTAACACAAGGTATGGTATGCCACGAAACGTATAAATCACAAGATAACAAGTGGCTTTACCCAGAAGAAGTGACAAAAGATCGTGGCAGAGCATTTGACGCTAAGTCTGGAAAACCAGTAGACATTGGCCCCTCTATAAAAATGAGTAAATCCAAACGTAACACAGTTGACCCACTAGAAATTCTAGATACATACGGCGCTGATGTGGCCCGTTTATTTGTGTTGTCAGACACCCCACCAGATAAAGATTTTGATTGGAACGTTGAAGGTGTAGATGGTTGTTGGCGTTATGCAAACCGTTTATGGCGCCTTGTTGAAAAGTATAAAGATGGGTCTATGACGTTTACCGATGCTGATACATCAAAAGATGCTGACTTAAAACTACAAAAAGAAACGCATAAAACATTGAAACAAATGCAAGATGCCTTTAAAAGCAACGGGTTCAATAAAGTTATAGCACTACATCGTCAGCTAGAACACGCAATTGAAGATGCTGCATCAAAAGTATCCAAAGATATTATGGATGAGTCTTTACACGTTTTGTTTAAAACAATAGAAACAATCATGCCCCATTTATCAGCGGAGGCTTTTTCTGTTTTATTTGCAAAAGAAATTCATAAAACAAACTGGCCTGCATTTGACCCTAACTTAATAATCGATGATACAATCACAATCGCCGTTCAGGTTATGGGTAAACTACGTGGTACTTTTGAAGCGCCTTTAGATGCTTCAAATGAAGACGTACTAGCGCTTGCACGTCATACTGCATCTAAATACCTGGACGGTAAATCTATTAAGAAGGAAATTGTCGTACCAAAAAGGCTAGTCAGTTTTGTAACCAACTAGCCTTGAAATAATGTGTTTCAGAAAGCTTATTTATGACAATGTACAAACTGCTGGACAGCTGTTACCAATACTTGAATATAAGCTTTCTATCACAACAAATGCGACAGCAGCAGAGAAGCTGATGATAAATGTTGGATAGTGACAGTTTCGTTTAACGATCGCAAATTCAATGCGCAAAGCACTCATGATGAAGTAACCCATAATGAAGCTGTATGATAGAATACCCATCAACGGTGTTAAATCAAAAAATGGTAGCTTTCTAAGCACTAAACCACCAACAATCATTGTTGATAAAAATATTTGACGAAACAGACTTGAACGCCCTGAAAATGTATTAGCAAGCGTGACAGATTCACAAAAAACTAACGCACCAATAACAAGCGTTATCATTATAAGCTCAAAAGCTCCACCCGCTTTGAATAATGTTTCTAAATGTAGGCCAAAGAAAAAATGTGCAATACCTAACACGCCTAAATTTGCACCATATAATAGCGGGCCATGTGGCACTTCTTCAATTGTGTTGCGTGCTGCACGTTTTTCAAAAATATAGTTAAACACAAATCCAAGGCTAAGCACACCAAAAACAACAAGTAATAAATGTTCTAAATTACCAAGGTATAGGTTTTTTATTTTCTTAGATGCTAAAGGTAAATATTCCAAAACAAAAGGAACACCCTTAATTAACAGATAACCAAAAGCGGCTCCACTGATCATGGAGTAACGCTTACGTGAATCTGTAGAAAAGAAACCTTTTGCAAGTGCTGCAACCCATTGCATAGCAACAACAAACAACGCACAAGAAGCAACAAGTATAACACTATAAGCATCTGTGTAACCTGATTGTTTTGGTACAGAGCGTTGTACAGGCTGTAATATTTCTGCTTTTAAATCTTCATTTGTAACAATATCCGATTTTTCTACTTTTACTTCTTTAACAGAATTACCTGATTCTTGCGCAACAGATGCAGGTTCTGATGCACCATACGGGTTATCTGAACCATTATCTCCAGAGGGAGAACTTTGTTCACCATAAGGATTATCTGAACCATTATCTCCAGAGGGAGAACTTTGTTCACCATACGGGTTATCTGAACTAGAACTTTCAGATGAAGATGCACCATACGGGTTATCTGAACCATTTTCTCCAGAGGGAGAACTTTGTTCACCATAAGGATTATCTGGACTAGAACTTTCAGATGAAGATTCACCATAAGGATTATCTGCACCCGAGCTCATGAAGTTACCGTCATTACCATCAGGTGAAGGTGATTCGGTATCATTTCCATACATTTCATTTTCAGTTGTAGACATAGCGTAACTGCCTTTAAATAGGTCTTCTTAATTTAACCCTACAGAAATATTCTTAAAAAATCGTTAACATTTTAGTGATAGTTTAAATATTTTCATAACACTTTTTAACGTCTTTCAACATTTAACACAACTTTTAATGCCCTAAGTGCTGCCATAATATGGTTAAAGTGCGTTGTATCCCTAACGTCAATATCAATCAGCAATTCCCAAAAATCATTATTACGGTGATTAATTTTCAAATTAATAATATTAGCAGATTCCCTGCTAAGCACAGATGTTGCCAAAGAAAGAGCCCCTTTAGTATTTGACAAGATAATTTTAAGACGCGCTGTATAACGATCTAAAACATCTAATTTTTTTTCCCACATCAAATCAATAATACGATCCTGATCAACTTTATAAACACCAGACTCACAATCTTTTGTATGAACCGTGATACCTTTTCCTGTTGTGATGACACCTATAATTTTATCACCGGGTATTGGGTGACAACATGCAGCAAAATTTAAAGCCATTCCAGGAATCATACCTTTAATAGACATGGAATGTTTTGTCTGTTGACGCTTTTTGATATGATCTAATTCTTCTTCAACATCTTTTACCTGATGTTCTGGTGGATATGCAATATTTTGAATACTACGTGTATTAATCTTCCCCTCACCAACAGAAACAAACAAATCATCAACAAAATCAATTTTTAATGTACTACAAACATGTTTTAAAATCTTTTCACAAAATAATTGTCCGTCCTTTGTAAATGCTTTTTGAACAAGAGCTTGTCCAAGTTCTAAAAATTCTTGTCGGTGTGTAGAGCGCACATACCGACGAATGGCAGCGCGCGCTTTTCCCGTAATAACGAAACGTTCCCACGTTGGTGATGGCTGATGATTTTTATCGATTAAAATTTCAACTTGATCACCATTATGCAAAACAGTCCGCAAAGGAACAGATCTGCTATTAACACGTGCACCAATTGTTTTATTGCCTATATCAGAGTGTATGGCATAAGCAAAATCAACAGTTGTTGCACCATGCGGCAAAGACACAAGTTTTCCTTTTGGTGTAAAGCAGAAAACTTGATCCTTAAACATTTCAAGTTTTGTATTTTCTAAAAATTCATCAGGTTCATCAGTGGTTTCTAAAATATCCAGTAATGATCGTACCCAAGCATATTGACGACCGTCATGCTGAATGCGACTTTCCTCGCTACATTCTTTATAGTGCCAATGCGCCGCAACCCCAAATTCTGCAAATTCTTGCATTTTTTTTGTACGCAGTTGAATTTCAATACATTGATTCAGCGGTCCTAAGACAACTGTATGTAATGACTGATAACCATTGGGCTTTGGTGTACTAATATAGTCTTTAAATCTTCCTGGCATAACAGGAAATTCTTGGTGAATCACACCAAGCGCTTGATAACAATCAGATACAGACTCAACGATAATACGAAAAGCCATAACGTCAGCCATCTGCTCAAATTTCACATTTTTTTGCTGCATCTTATTCCATATGGAGTATGGCGATTTTTCACGACCTGATATCTCTGTATAAAGGTTATGTTCACGCATTTTGTCATGCAACTGGCAAATAACATTTTCAACCAGGTTATCTGATTGGCTTTTAAGATAAGTTAAGCGATGCGTAATTGAGTCATACACATATGTATGGAGTTCCTTAAATGCAATGTTTTCTATTTCTTCCTTCATTTTATGAAGGCCAATACGTTCTGCCAATGAACAATAAATTTCTAATGATTCGCGTGCAATACGGGCACGCTTTTCTGGGTTTGGAATGCAATGTAAGGTGCGCATATTATGAAGACGATCAGCCAACTTAACAAGAAGCACGCGTATATCTGTTGAAAGTGCTAGTAGTAATTTCTTAAAATTTTCTGCTTGCTGCGTATGTTCTGACTGTTCTTCAATACGTGTTAACTTTGTAACACCCTTTACCAACTGAAGAATTTCAGGTCCAAAAACTTCCTGAACATCTGATTCTGTCACCTCAGTATCTTCTATTGTATCATGCAAAAGTCCAGTAACAACTGAATGTGGATCTAGCTTTAAGTCTGCTAAAATGTGAGCAACTGCTAAAGGATGCAAAAGGTATGGCTCACCTGAAGCGCGTTTTTGCTCCATATGAGCTTTTTCAGCAAAATCGTAAGCACGCTGAATTAAAGTCAATTCAACAGAAGGGTAGTTTTTTTTTATTTTATTAAAAAGTTCTTCAGCGGGCGACATGCAAAATAATTAAAAGAGTCTACTCTTCTAGTATAAGCGCTTCTTCTTCTTCAGATCCAGCATCAAGTGCCATATCTGAAAGATCTTCATGAGCATCCCATTCTTCTTGTTCTTCTAACATCAGTTCTTGTGTATCGTTATCAAGATCTTCTTCTTCAGTTTGTGAGAATAAGTTATATTGTAAAGATTTTACAAAGCTTGCCTTCAAGTCATCAGCATTAATGGTCTCTGATGCGATTTCACGCAAAGCAACAACTGGATTTTTATCATTATCGCGTGGCACAGTCAAAGCAGAACCTGCAGCTATTTCACGTGCTCTTTTCGTTGCCAGCAACACAAGTTCAAATCTTGATGGAACTAGTTTAATACAATCTTCAACCGTAACGCGAGCCATAATACTACCTTGAATAAAATTTTAGAATATAGATAAAAGTAGCATGCTTTTTCAGGCAAATCAAGCAATTTGAATAAAAACAAGCCCCTCAAAAACATGGGATATCGAAAAGTTTATAACACTTCAATTTGCACAGCATGCAACCCCTTCTTCAAAATAGCATCTAATATTTGATATATTTTTTGATGAATCTGAACCTTTGTAAGCTGACTAAAAGCATCAGATTTAATTGAAATTTTAACATGCGTTATGCCGACATCATCACCTTCGTAATGATGAGCATGCTTATATGAGTGATCTTCTACTTTTAAATCTGTTGGATCCAAATCCCTTAAAGCTGTTTCTATTTCTAATAGCGTTATCATAATATGAATAATATTTTGTAATAGGATATATTTTGCATTGTAATACATATCAGTGGCATCATAAAACTATGAAAAAAAGATACACACAAAAAACGCTTAAAGCCCCAGCAATATTAAAAGGCATTGGTGTGCATTCTGGCGCGCCCGTAGACCTAGAGCTACATCCTGCTGCCACCGATCATGCCATCAAATTTCAAAGAACCGACATAGAAAATAATAATATTGTTGATGCAACATACGACCTTGTGTCTGATACCAGAATGTCCACAACACTGACGAATATACACGGTGTAAGCATTTCAACTGTAGAGCATTTAATGTCTGCCCTTTCTGGGTATGGCGTTACGAATTGTCTTATAAAGGTATCTGGTCCTGAAATACCCATCATGGATGGCAGTGCTCAAGATTTTTGCGATGCAATACAAGCGGTAGGTATAGAAAATCAGGAGTATGCAAAGAAATCCATAAAAATTTTACAAACCATTCGTGTTGAATCTGGTACTTCATGGGCAAAGTTTTCGCCATCTCCTGAACGTACTTTGACCGTCAATTTTGATTTTTCAAAACGTCTACCAAACACACTTGAACAATCACAAGATATAACTTTCAACCTAGATAACGATAATTTTCACCTCCTTTTTGCAAAAGCACGCACTTTTGGGTTGTATGAAGACGCACGAAAAGTTCAGGCTATGGGCCTTGCAAAGGGCGCCAGCTTAGACAATACCATTATTATTAAAGAAGACGCTGTGTTAAACCCTGAGGGACTTCGCCACCCAGATGAATTTTCCCAACATAAAACACTAGATGCTATCGGCGATTTAGCTTTATGCGATTACAATATAGTCGGCGCCTATTCTGCATACAATGGATCCCACGATCTAAACAACAAGCTGCTTCATAAATTATTTGCAACACCTAATGCGTGGATAAGCGTTGAATAAAATGGGTATTCAAAAGCGCTCCCTCACCCTATTCGCTCACAGAACAAGTATTAGCTTAGAAGCTGACTTTTGGCATGCCTTAAATGATATAGCAAAACATAAACAGTTATCACTACAAAAGCTTATTGAACATATTGACGAACAACGGCAAGGTGACAACCTATCATCCGCCATACGTGTATACGTCCTAAAATATTTTCAAAAAACAAATACATAAAAAAGCCCCCCCCCAAATTCATGGGGGGGGGCTTTTTTATAACAACTCACTGTCCAATTTCTTGACTTAAAATATACTGCAACAACATTGCTAAAGACTTCATCGCACGA
This sequence comes from uncultured Verrucomicrobiales bacterium, assembly GCA_964613645.1. Lineage (GTDB taxonomy): Bacteria > Pseudomonadota > Alphaproteobacteria > Paracaedibacterales > UBA11393 > UBA11393. The sequence goes on along the minus strand of CAZTIE010000007.1, from coordinate 4,876 downwards.
TTACGCACACCTTCTAAACAGCCGCCGTTTTCTTTATAGTTTTCCATTATCTGTTGCAAAACAAGATATTTTAATGTGTCAAAAGCTGGTTGACCATCTAAGCTTTTAAGCTCATCTAAAATTGAAACTGTATACACCACAAGTGATAGAACTTGAGAATTCTTTGTGGCTTGTTGGATAGCATTACTAATCCATTCATCCCCTACAGAAGAAGACACTCCATGCTCAGCCTGAACTTTTGCTGTTGAAAAAAGCATGAAAAATTGAACCAATACCTCATTCATTTCATCTGTTTCTTTTCCTGATGCTTTTTGCTCAGCCACTTCAACTTGAAAATTAGATTTTCCAAACCCCATATCTTTTGCAATTTGCAAAATGTTATTTATATTAGCATTACAAAAGGCATCGTGTTGATGCACATCACCAAAAGTATTAATTTGTTTTAACACTGATGCGACAACATCTCGCATACTAGCAATCTTTGGATGGCGTTGCAAAGCTATCATTTTAGCAACTGCAGCTTCGCTAGCTGCTTGTAATGCAACGTACTTTTCTGATGGACGCACGCCAAATAATACATAATCAATATACGCGATGTCAAATGGGGTGAAATCTTGAGCGCAAGAAAGTGCGAGTACATCATCAGCCTTATATGTCCTGAATATCTCTGGTGCTATACCTGCACGTTCTAGTTTTCTAGCTACAGATTCTGGCAATCTGCTCCCTGAATCCACCGCAGCACTATGATCAGGTGTTGCAGGTAGTGGCGCAAGTGCTGCAGTCGATAGCCCTACAGTCACGCTGTGGTCAGGAAATAAAATTCGAGCAACATACGACACATCATCAACTCCTAATTCAGTTGTATCAAGTACACAGATCAACATCTCGGCATCTGTAAAGCTTTGTAAACAGTCAGCAGTAATACCAATACGTGTAAGCCTTTGTCCTAATGCATCTGATATACCGTTAATTCCATATGGAGCAGATGTAGTGGGTACGGCATCTTCGTACACTCCTGAATTAGAACGAGACCTCTCGTCACCATCACTATCTGATGCAAATATAGGTGTCATAATAGTTGTTACTAACAACATTTTGTAAATATCTTTTTTCATTCTTTATCCTTAAAAAAACGTTTTTTTAGCATGTTCACAATATAATACATACTTTCTCAAAAGTCAATATATATATTTCAATCTGTTTATTTAATTGTTTTATTCTTCATCTCCATAACAATGCGTAAAACAACCGCTACAGATTTATAAAATTTTTGCGGTATTTCATCTTCTATTTCTACAACGCCGTAAAGGGAACGTGTTAACGGAGGGTTCTCTATCACAGGTATATTGTTACTCTTAGCAACTTCCCTAATACGTAAAGCAACAGCATCTTTTCCTTTTGCAACAACAATGGGTGCCATCATACTGTCTTCATCCCACTTTAAGGCAATTGAATAATGCGTTGGGTTTGCAAGTATGACTGTAGCCTTTGGCACCTCCGACATCATACGCTTACGCGATTTTTCCATCCTTAACTGTTTTAATTTCTGTTTAATTTCCGGGTCACCATCAGCTTCTTTATGTTCTTTTTTTAAGTCATACTTGCTCATGCGCATCTTTTTAAGATACTTAAAACGCTGATAAAAATAGTCACCGACAGCAATGAAGCCAAAGGCGATAATCAAACTTAAATAAACTACGAAATTCAAATTATATAAAACTTTCCCAAATTCAGATGCACTTAGCCACATCCATGTACTTAAAAATCTTTTCTCATCATGAAGACTTATATATAAAGCACTGCCAAGAACAGCTAATTTAGCCACATTTTTCAAAGAATCAACCAAATTGTCTTTTGAAAAAATTTTCTTAAATCCCTTTTTTAAAGATAGATTTGAAAACTTTGGCTTAATGGATTTTGACGTAATAGCGCCCCATTTTTGCGGTAAGCCACCAAGCAAAGCACCTGCCAAAAGCACAATCATTGCTGGCGCCAATATTTTTAAAAGTGATATATAAACATGCCACCCCACTTTTTTGGTGCTTATATTTAAGTCAAAGGTATGGGGACGATCAATAAACACCAAGCTATCTGTCAGCATTGTTTTGACAGACCATGGAAGCACATATAAAATAGTGATTGCACTGCTAATAATCATACAAAGGGTAATGATCTCTTTTGAAAAAACAACATTACCTTCTTCTTTGGCTTTATCTAGTTTGCGACTAGAGGCCTCTTCGGTCTTATCATCACTATCATCATCACCCTTGTCTTCAGACATACATCACCTTTTTTGAAAAATTTTCACAAAGTTTTCTGAAAATACAACATTAAAACCATTCAACAAATGACCAATCAGCATAGCCATCATGAAAAATCCTACAAAAACCTGGGCTGGCATAATAATACTGAACACCTGAATTTGTGGGATAATCTTATTTAAAAGACCAATACTAAAATTTAAAATCAACGCAACGATAATAAATGGGTATGCAAATTGCAAACCAAGCAAAAACATTTTTTGAAAGCTATCCAGTAAACTAACTTTAAAATCAGTAAGAACACCCATCTGGTGAATATCAATGAATTCATAAGAATGATATAAAACCTGAATAAGCGTATGATGAAAGTTTGAGGCAAAAAGCAATACAACCGCGCCAACTGTTAAAGCTAACGTTGGTAACATCGTTTGCGATCCACTGGACGGATTAAAAAGCATAGCGCTTGATAGCCCTGACTCCATACCAATAATGTGCCCCAAAATATCAATCAAAAAAAACAATACTTTTGCAGATAATCCTATAAAGGCCCCCATCCCAAATTCTAAAAACATAAGATAGAAAACATTTATTTGATTCAGTTCTGTAGTAACAGGCAAGAATTTATTAACAAGCGGGGTTAAAAATATAGAAAGTGTTAGCGCTAACATGACTTTAGCTTGGGATAAAATTTCCTTTTGCGAAAAAATAGGTGCCATCATAATTAACCCAAGAACACGTGCAAAACATAAGAAAAAAGGATAGAGCCCATCTAAGGCTAAATTATGAACATTATTCATATAACACTACTTATGACCCTCACCAGAGTGCGTAATCTTTACAAATAGTGTTTTTGTAAAACTTTCAAATGATGGCACTATGTGCGGCAAAAAAATTAATCCCATCGCAATAACGGCAACAAATTTTGGCACAAACGTTAACGTCATTTCTTGAATCTGAGTAATAGCCTGAATAAGCGATACAACCATACCCAAAACCAATGCTGTTAACACCATCGGGGCTGATAATTTCAGAATTAAAAAAGACATTTCTTGTAGTATATTAAGAATATCAGCTGAGTTCATACAACACCCCTGAAAACAGATGACAAAAAAAATGTATCATTTTGCAATATAACCCCATAAAATTGTTGACATCCTTTACTTAAATAATGTATAAAGAATGAATGAGTTTATGTTTTTTTAAACTCTCTATAATTATTTAAACATTTCTGGAGTGCTGAATCAATGTTTGCAGTTCTAAAAACCGGCGGAAAACAATACCGCGTAGAAGAAAACAACCTTATTCGTGTTGAAAAAATCGAAGCGGAAGAAGGTGCGACAGTTACTTTATCTGATGTTTTGATGACAGATGATGGTGCTAAAATAAAAGTTGGCACACCTTTATTAAAGTCAGCAACGGTCGAAGCAACGGTTGTACGTCAAATGCGCGACCGTAAGGTTTTGGTTTTCAAAAAGAAACGCCGCCAAAACTATCGTCGTATGAAAGGTCATCGTCAACACTTGACAGTCCTTCGCATTACAAAAATCAACGCAGCATAAGCTGTATACTAGGAGCAATTCGTCATGGCAACAAAAAAAGCTGGTGGTAGTTCGAAGAACGGTCGCGATTCTGAAAGTAAACGACTTGGTGTAAAACGTTATGGAGGTCAATTTGTTTTGGCTGGTAATATTTTAGTACGCCAACGTGGTACAAAATTTTATGCTGGTTCCAATGTTGGAATGGGTAAAGATCACACTTTGTTTGCAACACAAGATGGTCTTGTTGAATTTAGCAAGGGATTTAAAGGACGTTCTTTCGTCACTATTAATTCTGTTGTATAATCTATACATATTTTCATAAGGGGCTTTTAAGCCCCTTTTTTATTGCCTAAGTATTATGATGATTACAAATATCTTAACCATCCCGCACATTGAACTGCCTACAGGCCTTTATGTTGTCCCAACGCCCATTGGTAATTTAAAAGATATAACTCTACGTGCATTAGAAACACTAAAAAGCGTTGATTATATTTATTGTGAAAACACCAGGCATTCTAAAAAATTATTATCACACTATAAAATAGAAACGCAGCTTCGCACATATAATGACCACTGCAATGCAAAAGATCGGGTCCATATTATTGAAACGGCTAAAGCACATCCTATAGCGTTGATTACGGATGCTGGCATGCCATTAATTTCTGATCCTGGCTACAAACTGATTCAAGAAATCTATGCACAAAAACTTTTCACAACTGTGCTACCTGGCCCCTGTGCCCTTGTAACAGCACTAGCCTTATCATCTATGCCAAGCGACCGCTTTTTATTTCTTGGTTTTTTTGACACATCAAAAGCGGAAAAAGTCATCTCAATAGATACAACTCTCATTTTTTATGAAAGCCCCAAGCGTCTATTAAGATCACTTAACTGGCTTTCTGAGCATATGCAGGACAGAACTATTTCGGTATGCAGAGAGCTAAGCAAAATTCATGAAGAAAATATTATAGGTACTTATGAAGACGTTATTGAACAATTCCAAAACAAACCATCCATTAAAGGTGAATTTGCCCTTGTTCTATCACCCCCTGAGCAAAAATTATTAAGCGACGATGATAT